>CALGTP010000167.1 GCA_937902105.1 uncultured Actinomycetes bacterium | reverse complement strand
TATACTAAGATGCATAGCTGGGGGTGTGCCACTAGGGATGGGGTGTGCGCGAATGCCTCATTTTCACAAGTAAAAACTAAAAACAAGGTAAAAGGAATCATAGATGTAGTCGAGAACACCAGCTGGCTGCGTGGGGCTGGCAGTTCTTGATTCCGAAATCATGGCGTGTCTACCGAAGTCCTTCAGGCGACGGCAAGGAGGCGCGCCGCCGCGTGTGGCGCGTAGTTGGGATCGGGGTGGGGCTGCTGCGCCACGACGGGGAGGTTGAGGGTGTTGTCGTGAAGGATGATGCGGTTCTGGAACTCTGCGTCCGTGGCCGCGCACGCTATGCTCAAGCGCATATCCCAAAACGACGAAGTCACCAAGGTGTTCCAAGTGTACTTCAGCGCCGGCTGCTGCGACATGAGGAACTTGTCGGCGTCCTTCGCTCGGCCGTAGGCGTGTTTGAGGAAGGCCACCATCGAGGGACCCATAGCTCCACAGGCTGACATAACGATGGGGGTGAAAATAGTGTTATTTCCCGCCTCGTTTAGCAATCTCCTGACAACGCCATGGTTGCGCTTCTCCTCCTCCCGCGCCCGCAACTGCGCATTGACTCCATCTAGTCCAGCTCGTGCACCTCTACCCAGTGATGTGTCAGACCCGATAGTGACGATTGAGACTTCCAAGATGACTCTCGCCCTGGAGGATGGATCGAAGTAGACCACATCCGCATCGAAGGTGCCTCCGTCTGCAGCCGTAAGTCGAGTCTCCACCACAGCAGCATTGGTGACTCCATTTTGAACTACCAAGTGCGAAAGAACATCTCGGACCGCGTTGTGTGGGGCCGAGTTCCGCCCGAGCACTGGGCACACTTGCAGGTGATTGAGTGTGCCTTGCGTGAGGACGCGCGTCACACCGCCGCCGCAGTGGTGGGTATGTGGGGTGCTTATCGCTCCATCCAGGCCAAGGTAGTTGGACAGGATCCGCTGGAACTGGGACTGCGTGAAATCGAAGGCGTCAGCCATCGGTACCGCAAGCAAAGCGAGCCCCGCGCCTTTGCCTAGTCCCTCGGCCATCCGCAAGCGCTCCCCGTCACTGGCGCTGTTGTACGCTGTCAGGAAGGCTCGCCCCCAGAGCCCCTCGCTTAGCGCTCGTGACTTCCCCGCAGCCGAGCCGAGGTCGCTGAGTGCAACTAAGGCCGTTTGCTGAGCTGCCACACCTTCCACACCAGCACCTCCGACAGCTGTCTGCCGGTCCTCCTCCACCGTTGCTGCAGGGGACTGGCGCCTGCTCTCGTCGCCTCCTCTCGTGCTACTAAGCCTCAGGCCTCTAACATCTGAATCGGCATGGGCAGCGTTGATAAGCTCAATATCACTTACGAGACTACTCTCTAGCGGCGTGAGCGCTCCAAGCGTGGCGTTGGCTTCCCGTGCCTGAATGCGCTCCCGCACCCGCCGAAGCGCACTTGGCTCAACGCCCCTCAGTTCCAGCGCTGCCCCCGTACCGCTGATAGAGCGCTCAACTGCCGCTACCGAGCTGATGTGCTGTGCCGGCGCTGTCGTCGCCGCACCCGGAAGGACGCCCCCATAGCGCATGGCAAGAAGAGCGCGGCCCTGTGTCGCGACTGTGAGATTGGTCGGGGAAGTCTCACCTGCGCAGCCCGCTACCGCAGCTACCAGAAGGTCGTCCACAATGCTAAGGGCAGGTTGGGAGATGGCCGAAGGCAGGTAACGGGCCAAGCAGTTGAGGCGCGTGGCGAGGCAGTAGCGTGTGAGAAGCATCTGCACTTGAGTTTCGGACTCTGGTAATGAAACGGCGCGCGCCTTGTAATCCACATACGCTTGTCCATGCCGCTCGCCTGCAAAGTCATCGATCGCCTTGAGTCCGATGTGCGCGAACAGCTTTGCAACTCCCACCGCCTGCTCGTCCGCCCGCGCCAAGAGCCACGCGAAGTCCCTCTCCAGGCCTTCTCCTGGACATAGTGCACGGAACGGCGCGCCCATTACCTTAGCCACCCCAACGTGTGTGACAAGTAGGCCACTAGACCCTGCAGGCAATCGACTGGCGCCATGTCTAAGTTGATCCATTGGTGTTGCTCCCGGCGTATCGTCGTCCACAATCGAGGCGTCGGGGAGCATGGTGCGTATCTCGGCGGCAAAGCAGCGAGGCACATAAGTGTAATTCTTCGCAACAGACGTGAACTCAAGTCCAACCAACGGTTTACCTTTGGCCCGCAGCGTGCGTCGATAGGGCTGGATTAAGAAGGCTTCGCTGGAGCAATAGATGTCGTCGAGATAAGCGACAAGAAGAACTTCGGCTCGAAGGCGGACCGACCCCCAAGAAACTACTGCGATGTAGGATGCCGGGTCTGCGACTGGCCCGACTCGGACCGAGACCTGGAGCGCCCCTCGTGCGTCCTCCACGAGCGCGTCAATTTCCGCATACGTCGGTGCCGCGACCAGAGTGAGGGGAAGGTCGTCTGTAACGGGAACATGCGCACCGGATGCAAGTCGGCCATCAGCGCTCCCAGCTACGTGCACCACTTGGCCCAACATAGTGCTGTCCACAGTGAGGTCTCGCATGGCCTCCCGCACAGCCGTAAGGAGTTCATCGAGCCCTAAACTGAAGAAGAGGGGCCCAAAGCCATCTCCCTGCGCGACACCATCCGTCATGCGACATGAGCCGAGGGGCCGTAATCCTCCAGCACCGTAAAAATAGCAGCTACCGGTGGCGTTGGGGCCGTAAAGGAAGTCGTACGATGGCAGCAGCTTCGGCTCGAACTTGAGTACACCTCGCTGCATGGCTGCCCTGTTCATGCTGCAGAAGGCGTTACTGGCATCCGCTGGGGTGATCCCTGAGGCAACATGCGCCGCGACAAACGAGTCCATACTCTCGTTGAGCTTGTAATACACAAGGTCAGCCCCGCCCTTGGTCCCAGCTCCATACTGACCCGATTCACGAAGCTTGGCTTCGACTCCCGTACCTAGCTGCAGCAGCATCGCTTTAGCCGCAAGACGTCGTATCGCATCTCCTATGCTGATTGGGCGAACGTTAGTCACCGCACGGCCTTGCACATACCCCGTGCCGTCCTTGTCAAGGGCAACTCCTCGATTTGACACCAGAAGTGCGTGCAGCTCCGCGTGGTAGGCGACGCCCTCCACCCTCCCTTCCACTCGCCTGGTGTAGTCCCAGCGCCCTTGTCCGAACCAAACTCGAAGCAGTGGCCGCACAGTCGCGGGGTCCATACGAGCTAGGAGGTCAAACCCGAGACCGGAAATGCCAGCCGCGGCTGTGGTGTCACATTGCTGTAGAGCATGTTCCAACGTGTTCACTACCCTTGATTGCCCATTGGGCCCGATGATCTCACACTCGCCCAGCTCGAACTTGTACACGGCGCTCCCGGGATCCGCCCTTCCCGATTGCATCACGAAGTCCCGCCAACCCGCAATCGGAGGTTCATTGTTGGGCTGCAGAAATGCGCTGAAGGCATCTCGAACCGCCTCCTCCTCGAGGGGCAGGACGCCTCCTGAGGTAAGAGCCCCAAAGGCCTTGGAGACCTTGCCAAGGTGAGCCAGCTCCACTGCCCTCCGCGCTTGGTCCACTTGCCCGCCTCGCGGCCCTGCCACCTCTGCTGCGGCAGCGGCCTCGTCGAACAAAGCCTCGAACTCCCCTCTGTAGAGCCGATCGACGCGCTCTTTAACTACTTCAGCCCATGGAGCGCGAGCCTGTGCCGGGGCCACTGCTGAGCGATGCCTTCCAAGGATAACCCACATCACACATGCAACGAATTTATGCGCATCGTGGTCGACGTCAATGTCTAGGCCCCCGCAACGTGCTGAGGCCACCTTGATGGCTCTCTCCAGCTGTGCCGCAATCGCCTTGTTAGTGAAGTGCTTCTTGGGGATCAGCTGCGGGCGCATCAGGAGCTGTTCGATTGGCACTCGTCGAAGGTACGACCACATGGAATGGTCTGCTCTAAGAAGC
>CALGTP010000166.1 GCA_937902105.1 uncultured Actinomycetes bacterium | reverse complement strand
AATTCTGTGATCAAGTTGAATTTAAAGATAGAAAGTGATCCCCAGGATCGCTCGAGACTAATCCCATATTCGCGCCGTGAGGCTTTGCTTCAAGAAGCAATTTATTTATTCAGTGACAGAAGCTATGCGAGTGTAAACATTGAAGACATTGGTGCATCACTTGGGATTAGTGGACCAAGTTGCTACAACCATTTCTCAAGTAAAATTCAGATCCTCGAAACAGCTTTTGAACGGGGAACTTCGCATTTGTTTCTGGGAGTCATTGAGTCGCTACGTGAGTCAAAAACCCCTGACGAAGCAATTAGAGCACTTATTGAGTCGTATGTTCACTTTGGGTTTAGTCACCCCGATCTAGTTGATGTACTGATTACAGAAATTCGCAATCTTCCTGAAGACGTTCGAAAAGCAACAGTATTCGCACAGCAAAGTTACATCGATGAATGGGTTCACTTACTTTGCCTTATCAACAAAGAACTTGATCTGATTACAGCGCGTGCACAAGTCCAATCGTTGCTATCTTTGGTGAACGACATTGTGCGCACTAGACACTTGCGTATGGCTGTCAATAGTCGTGAAGCAGTAATTGAAATATGTAAAGCAGTATTGGATGTTTAGTTATCTAGATGCAAGGTCACCAAAGTAATTGAGGAGTCCCATGAAGAATGACGACCGAACGCCATCGATTGCAAAACTCAGTAAATTCCGCAGTCGTTCTATTAGTGCAGAAAACAGAAGTGGAGCACCCGGCGCTGGTGGTCGTGCTGTTGATGGCACAATGGCTGACGCCGCGAGTAAGTTGGGCGTTGGCTGGAAGGTCTCTCCGTCGTTAGATCTTTTAGCTGGTCAAACTCTCGAGTTAGCAAACATAAGAGGGTCAGGGATCATTCAGCACCTTTGGGTCACGGTCAAACCAGAGTGGTTGCGACGACTAGTACTGAGTTTCTATTGGGACGGTATGAGCGAACCGTCAATTCGTGTCCCCCTGGGAGATTTCTTTGCCTTGGGTTGGAATCACTTTGTTCCGTTTTCTTCAAAATTTGTTGTTGCCGCACCATATTGTGGCCTCAATTCGTACTGGCCAATGCCCTTTCGAACAGCAGCCCGCGTCACATTAGAAAATATCACTGAAGAAAACACGACGGTGTTCTACTCACTTGACTATTCGGAGGGTGAGATTGAACCAGAATCACTTTTGCTTCATGCGACGTGGCATCGAAGCCATCCGGTTATTGACGGCATTCATACACTCCTTGACATTCAGGCGACGGGCAAATATGTAGGCACGTATCTTGCTGTAGGAGTTGATTCGCCAGGTTGGTGGGGTGAGGGTGAATTCAAGTTCTTTATGGATGGTGACGAAGAGTATCCAACTATTTGCGGTACAGGGACTGAAGATTTCTTTGGTGGAGCGTGGGACTTTGAAGTTCCAGGGTCTGGTTACAAAGAGTTCACATCAGATTACATTGGCTTTCATCAGGTCATTCGTCCTGATGGCCTTTATGAGAGTCAGACGAGATTTGGAATGTATCGGTGGCAAGATGCCGACAGCGTTTCCTTCCTAGAGTCCCTACGAGTGACGGTTCAGGATTTGGGCTGGCTGCCTGGCCACCGGTATCGACTTCGTAAAGACGATATTGCCTCGACCGCTTTTTGGTATGCCTTGCAGCCGTGCGCATCGAACTCCGACGAGATGCTTTTCGAGCATCTAGACGTCACGTAATTTGTCGCTTCTGCTGATTGGATCCAGGATGGAAATGATTTTCTTAGAAAAGAACAAGAAGTGAGCGACACTCCTATTTGGCCAACCCTTAAATTATATTCTGGCGACAAGCTTCGAAAGATTGCTTTACCACTTGGTGGAATCGGAACAGGCACAGTTTCTCTTGGCGGAAAAGGGGATTTGAAGGACTGGGAAATAATGAACCGTCCTGGTAAGGGATTTCAGCCGCAATATTCATTCTTTATGATCAGAGTTTCTTCAGCTAGTGGCGGACCTATTGCGAAAGTCTTAGAGGGGCCAATAGATATAAGTGAGTACGAGGGGGAATTCGGAACAAAAGCTAATCACCATGGAATGCCCAGATTCAAGAATTGTTCATTCGGGGCGGCCTACCCGTTTGGACAAGTGAATTTGAGTGATGAGAACTTTCCAGTAACTGTAAAAATTAAGGGATTTAATCCACTCATCCCCACTGATGTAGAAAACAGCAGTTTGCCGCTTGCAATATTGAGTTACGTGGTAACAAATGTTTCAAAAGAAGTATTAGAAGTTTCTGTGGCAGGTTCATTGCAAAATTTCATAGGCGAGGACGGCTCTTCAACCACAGTTCCAAATGCTCAGCATCCTTTTAGAGATGGTTTTGAAAAATTCAACAATACGAACTCGTATGTTAAAAGTGAAAACATTTCCGGTATTTTGTTTGAAAGTCTTGGCGTTCCAAAAGATTCAGAAAGATTTGGCACTGTTGCCCTTGCTATTTTGGATGGTGAGGATGTTTCCTACAAAACTAGGTGGGCTGACTATTCATGGGGGGACTCACTCCTTGAATTCTGGGATGATTTTTTAGCAAATGGCAAGCTCACTGATAAATTTGCGAAGAGTGTTTCTGCTCAAATTCAAGATGATTCAATCCCAGCAATAAGACCAGGTGGGCTTCCTTGCCCTGTTGCCTCTCTCTCCGACATGAGGACGCTGAGCCCTGGCGAAAGTAAAGAATTTAAGTTCCTGATTTCTTGGAATTTCCCAAATAGGCATGCCTGGCAAAGTAATGACTATGGCGACATTTCTCAAGCCCACTACAGCGATGAGATTGTTGGAAATCACTATACGAATGGATTCACAAACGCTTGGGACTCGATTCTCAAACTTCATGAGAAACTGCCAGATCTAGAGAAAAGAACATTGAAGTTTGTCGGTTCTATCTTAGATTCTGAAATACCAGCTGTCATTCAGGAATCTGCGTTATTTAATCTCAGTACTTTACGATCACAGACTTTCTTTCAAACTGCAGACGGACATTATTTCGGTTGGGAAGGCACTGGAGACAGGAAAGGAAGCTGTCATGGTAGTTGCACTCACGTGTGGAACTACGAACAAGTAACTCCACACCTGTTTGGGTCGATAGCACGAGACATGCGAGAGATTGAATTTTTGCACATGCTTAGGGCAGATGGAATGATGAGCTTTCGTGTTGGTTTGCCTCTTGAGAAAGAAGCATCAATATGGCATCTCGCTGCTGCTGATGGGCAAATGGGCTGCATCGTGAAGTTATTTCGAGAGTGGAAACTCTCAGGAGATAATGCTTGGCTATCAAAACTGTGGGGGAATGCCCGCAAGTCTCTTGAATTCTGCTGGCTTGAAGGGGGATGGGACGCCGACCAGGACGGAGTGATGGAAGGTTGTCAGCACAACACGATGGATGTTGAATATTACGGGCCAAATCCGCAAATGGGCTTTTGGTATCTAGCTGCATTAAAAGCTGCGAGCGAGATGGCGATGCATTTCGGCGAGTCTGATTTCGTAATCAAATGTCAAAAATTATTTGATTCTGGTAGTAAATACATGGACGAAGTACTTTTTAATGGGGACTATTTCCGCCATAAAATAATTCCTACTCTTGACGTTGAAACAATCCATCCAGGACTGCGTCATTCGAACATGGGCGCCTCAAATATGGCTGAGCCTGAATTGCAATTGGGTGACGGCTGTCTGGTGGATCAATTAGTCGGTCAGTTTTTGGCTCACATTTGTGGGCTTGGTTATCTTTCAAATCAAGATAATCAAAAAATGGCGCTCTCTAGCATCAGGAAGTGGAACCATCGCGACGAATTTTATTCAGAGTTCAATCACATGAGGAATTTTGTGCTCGGTGATGAAAAGGCATTGCTGGTGGCTTCGTACCCTCAAGGAAATCGGCCTTTGCGACCATTCCCTTACTTCAGCGAAGTGATGACTGGATTTGAGTACACCGCTGCGGTTGGGATGATTTATGAAGATCAAATAGAAGATGGCTTAGAAATCATAAAAAACATCCGCGAAAGGTATGACGGGTTGAAGCGGAATCCTTTCGATGAGGCAGAGTGCGGACATCATTATGTTCGTGCAATGGCTAGTTGGGCAGGAGTTCTCGCATGGACCGGTCAGGAGTACGACGGTCGGAATGGCAAACTATCGTTTTCAAGAATTAGTCGCATCCCAACACCATGGTTCGTTGGCGACTCGTGGGGCACCATCATCGAAAAAGATGGAAAAATTGCCCTCGAGATTTGTGAAGGGATACTAAATTTGAGCACGATAGAAATTAAAGATACGAAATCACTAGTTTTCAATTTG
>CALGTP010000165.1 GCA_937902105.1 uncultured Actinomycetes bacterium | reverse complement strand
CTCCAAGCGTTGTTTCATGAGCCCTTTGATCCCATGATGATAAAACTTCGGGCGAAGAAATCCCGGCTTCAAATGAAAGCCGGAGGAGACCATGCCACAGTTTTTGATATCCCGAAAGCCCATCGGTGCTCCTGTACGGGGATTCAGATACCGTTTGCCGAACATGTCTATCAGCAGCATCATACAGGCCACATATTGTGTCCTGGCGACCTTACTCGCAGGAAATTTCGTGTCGTCGCGATGCGGAAATCGCATAATCTCCGACAGAGAGATCGTCTCACTCGTCCCGTCTGGATACACATAGGTCGACACGCCCTTGATGAACTGAATGCCCTCACGCCCGGGAATAACATCAGAGGTATGCGCCTCCAGTCGGGCACGGACGGCACGCAGACAGTCCGGCATATAGGCGCGCTGGCCGGGCACAGAGTTTCGATACTTGTCGCCGCTGTCCTCGTCATCCCCCGCAGAGAGGATCAGGGCGGCCTCTTTGGTCGCAGCTCGATACGCAAATCCCGCCGTCTTCCGTGTGTGTGGTGCTGTCCGTTCGCGCTGATCCTCGCGGGGATCGAGATAGCTACCCAGATTCTCTGGGCGTTGCGCGCACTCCCACAGTCGCGGTCGCACCGCCAGGGCCGCATCCCACGCCAGCAAATCGTTCGTGCCGCTCTTGTCCAGGCCCACGTACTTTCGCAGAGTCGGCATCGACTTTTCCGGCAGAAACCGCAGGGCAATCCGCTTCGTCGCACACAGCGCATGAAAATTCCGCATGTCCTGCTCGGACGTCCATTTCTGTGACTTCGATCGTGGCGAATACCGTGCGCCATGCGCGGCTTCCATTCCCAACGACATATCGCTGAGGGCCCACGTCATGGTGCGCCAGTCGGCAAACAGCATCGTCGTGATGATGCCCGTCCAGCGATCAAGGATCATCACCGCATCACCCTGTTCAAAATCGGCCAGATAGCGTGGAAGACATCCCAGCCGTGCTGGGCTGACCGGCTCGCCGGCATCCGTGCTGTCAAATAACGTCAGTGTCGTGGGTGATATGTGTGTCATGTTCATGTGTAAAGCCTGTGTCAAAATGGCGTCGTGACGCCGTGAGTGTCGGGATGCAGAACATCGTGTCGTGATGAATCGCGCCAGCGCGTTGGCCAAAAAATGCCGTCACAAGAACGGCGTTGCTGATGAAATGCGCTGTCGCGAGTCAATAAGAAGTATACCACGACAGTCTGTTCAAATCAAGACTAAATACCACAGGAGCCGGGTATCCGGCAGTTTCTTCTCTCTGAGGTGAGACGTATGACGATTCTTGTGACGGGCGGCGCCGGGTTTATCGGTTCAGAATTCATTCGCCAGGTCTGTGCGACCACAGTCGGGCACACGCTCATTAACCTCGACGCCCTGACGTATGCCGGCAACGTGAGTAACCTCGCCGGGCTCACCGCACCCCGCTATACCTTTGTGCATGGCGATGTCTGTGACGCCGCCACACTCGACCGTGTCTTCACCACCTATACTCCCGATCTCGTCGTGCACTTTGCCGCCGAGTCACACGTCGATCGATCGATCCTCGACGCACGGGACGCCATGCAGACCAATATCCTCGGCACCGTCGCCCTCTTGGAGGCCGTCCGACGACATCCCGTCCGCCGGCTGGTGGCCGTGTCCACCGATGAAGTCTATGGGGATATCCCGATCGGGCTGTTCAGCGTCGAGACAGACCCGCTGCACCCCAGCAGCCCCTATGCGGCGTCCAAGGCCGCCGCCGACCTTCTGTGTCTGGCGTACAGACGCACCTATGGCGTGCCCGTGGTCATCACCCGAGGCGCCAATACCTACGGTCCTCACCAGTATCCCGAGAAGCTCATTCCGCTCATGATCACACGGCTCCTCGCCGGGCAGCCGTTGCCGGTCTATGGCGACGGCACACAGGTCCGAGACTGGCTTCACGTCGCTGATCACTGTCGGGCGATCCTCGGGGTGCTGCTGGCGCCGGGAGACATCGATGACATCTACAATATTCCGGGGCACACCCAACTCCCGAACAATGACCTCATCCAGCAACTCATCACGACGGTGCGTACGCATGTCGACCCCGATGTGCGTGCCACGATCACCCGAGTCACAGACCGACCGGGGCACGACTATCGGTACGCCATGTCGGGGCGCCGGTTGCAGCGGATCTGCGGCACTCCCGTACCCGTGCCGTTGACCGAGGGACTCATCGAGACGGTGCTCTGGTATGCGCGTCAGCCGCCGAGGATGGAGACTCCGCAGAGGCGCGGAATGTCAGAACAGGACGGCGACTATGGCGTTCCCGTGTGACACACACCGGCGCACCTAAATAGGGATGACGTGAAACTCCAAGAATCGTCCGGCGTCTCGTTTAGCCTGAGCTTTCTGTTGCAAGTCCTTGGCGCCATTGCGGTTGGCGTCTGGGGCTTTTCACAGCTCGACGCGCGCATCAGTGAACTGGCACAAGCCTCCCTCGCGCACAAGGAGAGCATCGAGCGAATCGAGAACAATGTGGAGAAGAATCAAGACGCACCCATTCCATCTGACCATATTCAGAACACCAAGATTTATTTTCTGGAAGCAGAACATGCGGAAGTCCTCAAACGTATCGAAACCATCGAGGCCCGCCTCTATGCGTTGCGGCGATGATACTCATCCTCCTGACGATGCTGCTCCTACTTCTCGCTGTTTTGGCGGAGGACATGGAAAATCATGATGAACGTATCAGACACGGCGGCGACCAGAATTAACGAACTGCTGGCGGAAGAGAATGAGACCGGCCGCGGCCTACGGGTGTACGTGCAGGGCGGCGGCTGCTCGGGCTTCCAGTACGGGCTGATGATTGAGGAGCGCGCCGGCGACGCGGACCAGGTGTTTGAATCGAATGGCGTCACACTGTTTGTCGACCCCATCAGCATCAGCTACCTCAAGGAGGCGGAAGTGGATTTCATCGATCACGGCTTTGGCGGCGGCTTTGTGATCACGAATCCGAACGCCGTGTCGACGTCGTGCGGATGCGGCTCGTCCTTCAGCGTCTGACACACCGACAGTGTGGCGGAGAGAGAGGGATTCGAACCCCCGAAACCCTTTCGAGTTCAACGGTTTTCAAGACCGTCGCCTTCAACCACTCGGCCATCTCTCCGTATATTACAGCAATCGTGCTGCGTACATGCCGGCCACGGTGCCGACACCAGCGCCCACGCCATAGCACAGGCCGGCGCCGGGTAGCTCGGCGCGGGGTTTGTTCACGGCGCGCGTATTGCTATACCACATCACGCTAATAGCTGTTCCAACCACAAAGGCGCCGTAGTAATCCCCCGCCGCCACCTGCACGACATTGGCACTGACGAGCGCGACCTGGGCACATCCACGGAGAAATAATCGTACGTAGGGGACGATCTTCATGAGAACAAGTATAGCACACATTTGCGGCGGTGTCCAGCATAGTCACATAAATGCCGGACGCGGCCGCCCGATCGAGTAATACGTCCATCCTTCCGCGCGCATGCGCTGGGCGTCATACAGGTTGCGCCCGTCAAAGAGTGTCGGTGACGCCATGGCGGCGTGCATTCGTGGTCCATCGGGGTCACGGAACTCCTCCCATTCTGTCACCACCGCCAACGCCTCCGCACCGCACAGCGCACCATAACTGGTGCCCGCATACACGACATTTGGGCCCAGCACTGCCTTGGCCGTTGTCATCGCCTGCGGATCATAGACCTGCACCCGCGCACCACACCGCAGCAGATCCTCAATGAGCGAAATAGCCGGCGCGTCACGCATATCATCCGTATCGGGCTTGAACGCCAATCCCCACACGGCGACGGTGCGCTCGGACAGCACGCCATTGAAGTGATTGTATATCTCTTCAAACAACCACGTCTTCTGACGCCGGTTGATTCGCTCCACGGCCTGTAATATCTGAAAATCGTAATCGTGTGTTCCCGCAAACTGAATGAGTGCGGCCACATCTTTGGGAAAACAGCTCCCTCCATAGCCCACACCGGCCCGAAGAAATTCCGGACCGATGCGGCGGTCTGCACCCATCGCTCGGCGCACCTGATCCACATTGGCGCCAACACGATCGCACACTCGGGCGATCTCATTCATAAACGAGATACGCGTCGCGAGCATCGCATTGGACGCATACTTGCACAGTTCCGCACTCGCCCAATCCATCTCAAGAAGCGGAGACTGTGCGGTGTTATAGTGCATCAGGTGCAGCGGCGCATACAGTTCGCGCATCGGAGAGTGTCCGTGTCCACTCTCGGTGCCGATCACAATACGATCAGGGCGCATAAAGTCTTCTACA
>CALGTP010000164.1 GCA_937902105.1 uncultured Actinomycetes bacterium | reverse complement strand
CAATTGCTGTGTTGAAATACAGTCGGTGTGAAACTCCAGTGCTTGCTGTCCTGGTGACCTTAGGGAAATTGTGTGAAGCGCAATGCAATCGTGTGAAGGTTTGGTTGCAGCGGCTTTCTATTTGCACTAAATGTCTTGCTGACCTAGACGCTTGTATGCTGAATGCGTTGTTGGGCTTTCTGGTTTCACATAGCAGACCCGTTCAGTATCGGACATTTGCGAATATGACTCTGAATAGTCATCTACATGCCACTGCAACCTGAATTCACATAGCAGACATGTTTCAAAAATCACTGAGTATGGCTGTGAATATGCAGCGGCCTTAGCTGGCTCACGGAGGAATGGCTAAAACCAACTCAAGTGCTGCGTGTTGTTTGGATTTCGAAACACGGCCAAAGCTTGCTATCAGTTTGCAAACTAGAGTAGACTATTTGGGAATTAGGTCCAGATTCACATGAGCTGCGTGCATAGTCGGCACGTGTTTGCTTGAGATTTGCACATTTACTTTTCTTAGCATCGTGAGTGCTAAGCAAGATATCAGCAGGCACTCTCTTGGTTGAGTGTTTCCTGCTGTGCGTCCTGCAAAGTCCACACCGTGCCGGAGTCAAGACTTCCAAGACTAATCAGAGGTTCCATGCCTTCTAAAACATAAACCAGAATGGACTTGCATATTTTGCTAGTTTGCTAGTGTTTGCCTTTGGCTAAGCTCGGCTGAACCAACTTTCTTTCGACACAGGAGCTGCTGAAGCGGTTCCAGTCATCAGGCCCCCTTGTATTTATGGACCCATCATTGCGTACCTACAGACACAGACATGCAGACACGCAGACGCATATATCAAGCATTTTTTTCATCAAGCCTGTGGCCTAGAGCATAGCAGCTTTGCCTTGCAGACGGAAAGCGTTTGCCATGACGCAGGAGGTGAAGCCCATGCAATGGACGCGCAAGTTTGCCGGAGGCCTCCGTGCGGACCTGCGCCGCAGGGCCCCCTACTACTTGAGTGACTGGACTGATGCCTTCAGTGTGCAGTGGCGTCAGAAGTGTCTGGCCTCCACCACATTCATCTTCTTTGCGTGCGTCGCCCCCGCGATCACCTTCGGCGCGCTTTTCGACAAGGGGACAGAGGGTCAGCTGGGTGCCTTTGAGACACTCCTGGCGTCTTCATTGAGCGGCATTGCATGGGCCCTCTTTTCAGGGCAGCCTTTGGCCATCATGGGCGCCACCGGTCCCGAGCTTGCGTACACAATCGTGTTCTTCAACATGTGCAAGAGCATGGACCTCGAGTTCCTGCCTGCACGGGTCTGGCAGGGCCTGTGGTGCGCGCTGTTCTCCATTATCCTTGCGCTCTGCGACGGCTGTGCTGTTTGCGCTTATGTCACCCAGTTCACTGAGGATATCTTCTCAGCGCTCATCAGCGGCATCTACATCCTTTCAGCCTTCATCAGCATCTTCAACGAGTTCAACGAGAGCAGCACAGAAGCGGCCTTTTTCCAGGTCATCCTGACTTCCGGAACATTCGGCTTGTCAATGTACCTTCGCTCCTTTCGGGGTTCGCTGTGGATGACCAAGTCGTTCCGGAATTTATTTGCCAACTTCGGTGTCACCATTTCGATTCTGATCTTTTCAGGCATCGCCGCAGCTTTCAAGGACGTGGAGATCGAGACGCTGAACATGCCTGAGAAATTCGAGCCCACGATGAAGCTGTCCGATGGGACTGTGCGTCCATGGGTGGTCAACCCATTCGGCATGGAGAAAGACTTCCCAGTGTGGGGGATCTTCTTCACTGCCTTGCCTGCGATCGGTTTGTGCATCCTTGGCTTCCTGGACCAGAACCTGACCACACTGCTCATCAACCGGAAGGCCAACAACCTGAAGAAGCCCCCTGGGTATCACTTGGATCTCCTTGTATGTGGCGTCGTCATCTATCCTCTCTGCAGCATCTTCGGTCTGCCCTTCACGCACTCGGCGACCATCAGGAGCCTTGCCAACTTGGTTTCGCTCACGGACTACAAGGAGGTTGTGCACATCGACGAGGCGAAGGGAAGCAGAACGAGTGTCAAGGTGGCGGACGCCGTAGCAGAGCAGCGCGTGACCCACTTCGCCATCCACTTGCTGATCGGCCTCTCGTCTGTGCTGGCACCGGCCCTCAAGCTGGTGCCGCAGGCTGTCCTCTATGGTGTCTTCCTCTACATGGGCTTCTCATCAATCGCTGGCAACCCCCTCTTCGACCGCATGTCGCTGTGGCTCATCTGGGACACAAGCAAGTACCCAGCATATTCCTTCATTCAGGGGATCGAGTTGAAGAGGGTGCACTTGTTCACGTTCGTCCAGTTTCTGTGCTTGACGGTCCTCTATACCATGACGAGAATCGACGCGATCGCCGGTTTTTTCCCCATTTTCCTGGTCCTCATCGCCATTCTGCGGCTGTTCCTCCCGTACATCTTCACCGTGCGTGAGCTTGAGGTCCTCGACTGAGTTGCAAAAAACCGTGCGTGTTTCAAAACGCTGGCCAGGCAAAAACGCGAGAAACGCAAACACACACAAATATAAAAAACAACACAGTGTATTGAAACAGAGGTCACTTTAAACCCCTGGCAAAGTGACCGGTAAAAGTGCTCTTCTGGGGCCCCATTGGGGCCATCTTGAGGGCATGTTGGGGCCATGTTCGAGCCGTTGGTGGGGCCATCATGGGGCCATATGAATGGTTTGGGCCGGTTTTCTGTGTTATTTTTGGGTTCCTATATCGCCGTCTTTGGAGCAACCAAACACATAAAAGACCCTTTCTCTTTTGTTTCCAAAAAGGCATTCTTGAAGGAATAAGGCGGTCATAAACAAACTATTTTATGCGATTTTAGTCTTTAGTGACTGCCCTTTTTGGGAACCATGACAAAGGAGAAATGGCCAAAACATTGCTATCTTCAGATCGGGCACCTTTCTAGAGGAATCTGTAACTCTTATGGCTCCCTGTAGATCCCTAGGGTTCCCATAGGCTTGATTAGCATTAAAACGGTGCCTACAAAGGTGCCAAAGGCCAAAAATCACAGTTTTGGAAGACTCCCTGTAGATCCCCGGGGTTCCCATAGGCTTGATTAGCATTAAAAGGGTGCCTACAAAGGTGCCAAAGGCCAAAAATCATAGTTTTTGCAGATTCCCAGGCTTCCCATGCCTAAGATGGCATTCGCGCACACCCATGCGCACAGACCAGCTCATGCATCGGAAAACAGGTAAAACGCATAAGCAAGGCAGAAAACAAACAACACTGCATTGTATCAACTCAGGTCCTGGATGGAACGTCCATTGAGGATGACAACGAAGCCAATGAGCATAAGGGCAAGTCAGGGGAGATGATCGATGAGGAGGCCCACGGGCATGATGTTGGAAAGGATGCTATGAAGCAGACCGATGAGAACATCGTGGAGAGGCCGAATGTAGCTGCAGTGTAGCTACATAATTAAGCAATTTTCATTTTTATGTTTTTGCCAACAAGTTCATGGGGCGAAGCCCATTCATGACAATTTTGCCGTGGTCTCCTGGCCACACTTGCATTCCACATCCGGGAAGCCCCATACCATTTTTTCTGGGCCTACCTCCTCCACCTGGAAGAGGAGGCGTGAGTGTAGGATCACAGCTAGACCAGGGGCAAGTGAGGTTGCACAAGTGTGGTTGCAGAGTTTACGCAAACCACAGGATTTTCATAACAAGGAAGCCTACAGAACCCCACGCAAAATAAGGGCAATCCTCGGACCTCACTTGCGTGACGTCACTTGCCTCGTCTAAAATGGTCTTGCGAATTTTGTTGACGTCGTGCATGCCCCGAGCTAGCTTGGCGCAAGCGTTGCTGAGTCAACATGTCAGCCTAGCATGGGCAGCCAGTGTACAGACAGAGCTCGGTATACACAGCAATTAGCTCTGACGAGCAAGAGCTACGGTCAGTTTGGATAAGATTCCTCTTCTATTCTGGAGCTTAGAACTGTCTAGAACACGGTACATTACTGTAAAACTGGCTACCTGAGCAAACTTAATATGTTAGACAGTTTGTCCAAGCTGACCGTAAGATGTGTTGTGTGTTTTCCTGGATAGTTGAACTTGCATCGGCAGTTTGCCTGTCACGCAGGTGTTATTTTTTGTGAAGCATGCACTTCCCTGAAGGTTTCAACCAGTGGCCTTGAGTAGTGCGAATTCAGTCGAATTAGTTTGAAAGCCTTCCTCGCGTTGCGGAGATAGACATCCAACCAGACACAGGGGCTATTTGCCCCATACCTGCCATACCCTTCTGCCCATCGTCGGAAAAATATGCGGCTACGACAAGTGATGTTTGTAACAAGTGTGGTCTCAGAGTTTGGCTGTTGTTTTGTGGTTTTCCTGTTGGTTTCTCCGAAGGCAAATTACGAGCAACTGCGAACATTAGCTCAATTTTTGAGACCACTGTTGTGAGACCACACTTGTCCTAACCTAATTATGCAAATACAATTGCTGTGTTGAAATACAGTCGGTGTGAAACTCCAGTGCTTGCTGTCCTGGTAACCTTAAGGAAATTGTGGGGAACTGGCCAAAATCAGGCAAACCGCAGTAGAATCCAGTGATTTCCCATCCCCCGCCCTGTTCCTAGTAGCCTACACGCTAGTTTTGGCAAGGACCCATATGAATTGAAACTCAAGCTTGGCTTGTGCTTTGGTTGTGTGAGTGGGTACATGTGCGAACAAGTCGGAACATCGGC
>CALGTP010000163.1 GCA_937902105.1 uncultured Actinomycetes bacterium | reverse complement strand
GCATTAAGCAAACTCGAGTGGCCAGTTTTCCAATCACATCATTCGGTGTACCGTAACAGCAAGAAAGACCTTTCCTTATGTCGCACAAGCCGAACAAATCTATCACACTGAATTATAGCACCAATGTGCAAATCAATCTGCCACAAGATCCTACCAACAAGAACATGACCAAGTTGTGTGTTTATGATCGTTTATGTGTGAATTGGGGGCCTTGAGTTATGAAACCAACCAAGCTTCCTCTGAGTATCAGCATCTGCAAAGGCAAATCGAGCATGCTTGGATGTTGAAATTTTGTAAGTGAAGCCACAATCACCCAACCAAGTCTTAAACTCAAGCTGGAAGATCTCCTCTGCAGTGGTCATCTTGACCTGTTTTGGCATGGGAGTTGAAGATGAAGCTGTTCTTGGTTTCTTGCTGGAAGGATCCGGTATATTGGGCATCTCAATTCCGGATCGCTTTTCACGCCGACGGCCAAACAGACTCTCCTTCCTGTCTGGCGTCCCAGGTCCATCCAGCTGTTCCTTCTTGAGCTTCTTCGTCGGTGTCTGCGCATCCCCATCGGTCAGAGACTTACTGCGTGCCTGATGTGCTACCCACCGCTCCCTCCAGACAGTCAAGTTGACCCTATTTGTCTGGAAGACCATGATCTCAAGCAGTTTCTGCCAATAAGGCACTGTCGTCACACTGAGCCAGAGGTCCTTCAGCTCATGCCTGTAGACATCCAGGATTTTTAGGATGTCTGACCGCTGGGCGTGTGTGAGGTTATGGTTCAGCACTGCTACAGACGGAGGTGTAGATTCCTTCGATGTTCATACCAGCGAATACAATACAAAAAACGATGGCTAATGCTAACATGTACTAGCTACATGACCAACCACAACAAGGTATAACAGAGAATAGCGGGCCCCAAAAATGTCTATAGTCGCAGTGAGCACAATCAAGCATCTGAGAAAGTCATGGCCATCTCCGCCCCGCAGTTGCCATCTCCCTCCATGTCCATGCACAAATACCCCGCATCCGCATATAGGGTGATCATCATGGCCTGGCAGCCTGAGGACTTCACCCGAAATACCTCCAGCTCATCTTGCCAATGCTTCTTCTCCATATCCTTAATTTCTGTAGGGGCCAAAAACATGACACAACTTGCCTTGAAATCTATTCTAGCCAGCAAAGGAAATCAAGCCACCAAAAAAACAGATAGAAACAGTGAAGGTTACGAGCCGAGAATCGTTGGCAGCAAGTAGTAGCTTCTCCATAAGCATGCGTCTAGTCGAGCGAGCCCGTGTTCGTTGAGAGTCGAGAAGTGCTTTGTGCACATTTACATGATCAGGTACTTGCGAAATGTGCCAGCCCGCTGCCCAGTGGTTAAGTTCTTAGATACGAGGCTTCAAGCGGCAAGCCACAAACAGGTTGACACAGCATCACATCCAAAAACAAAACACCACAAGCAAAAACATAGGGCGCGCTGTAACTAATGACCAGAATCCAGTTGGCACACTCGTTGGCTTGTAATCAGCCCTGCATAAGATCGCTGTCCTGACGGGCTTGGCTGGATCCACAGAAAATGTTGGAACCTCAATGCCGGGTCCAAGCAAATCTCGGCAGAAATCCACGGCATTAGCAGGAGCCAAGTTGCCTTAGTGAGCAAATCAAATGAACAGAGCACCCTACAAACGGAATCCGGTATTTGACCGAACACTTTCCCGAAAACTGGTAACGATTTCCACGATCATGCTAAGCAGGTCACATTCCGTGAAGATAACCACATCGAGGCGAGCTTTGGCAGAGACGGCATGGAGAAATACGTCTGCGAACTCGAAGTAGACCTTGTCATGAGCAATTCGGTGTGCCCAAACATGCAAGTCGGTATCGAGATCTGGAGCTGTTCCTTGGCAGTTTCTGCGGTCCGACAATATATAAA
>CALGTP010000162.1 GCA_937902105.1 uncultured Actinomycetes bacterium | reverse complement strand
ATGGAAATCGTCAGTGGTGCCGAAGCCTTGTCGGGTGATAGAGGCAAGCAAGTGCGACTTGCCGAGATAGGTCCCTTAGGTAATTCAGAATTCGCCCAATAGTAAGTACTCCTCGAGTAGCGCAGCATTCTCAAAAGGATAAAAACATGACAATGACAGAGAACCAACTAAAAGACGGACGGGTCATCGGTATTGCCGGTCCCGTTATCGACGTCGAGTTCCCACGGGGTTCGCTCCCCGAATTGAACACGGCACTCGAGTTCACCGTGAGCATCGACGGAGAAGACATTAAGGTCTTGGCCGAAGTTGCTCAGCAACTTGGTGATGGACGAGTCCGCGCCATTTGCCTCAAGCCAACTGACGGTCTGCGTCGCGGTACTGCCGTGCGCAACACTGGTCGTGGATTGAGCGTTCCAGTCGGTGACAAAGTATTGGGTCACGTGTGGAATGCATGGGGCGAAGTACTGGACCTCGATGAGAATGACGATCCAGCAGAGTTCGCCGCCATGGAGCGTTGGGACATTCACCGTCCGGCTCCTGATTTCGCATCGCTTGAACCACAAAAGCGGATGTTCGTCACTGGCGTAAAAGTTATTGACCTTCTCACCCCGTACTTGGCTGGTGGAAAGATTGGTTTGTTCGGTGGCGCAGGCGTGGGCAAGACCGTGCTCATCACCGAGATGATTAACCGCGTGGCTTCACAGCACGGTGGAGTGTCCGTGTTCGCTGGAGTTGGCGAGCGCACCCGTGAGGGAACCGACCTCCGCATTGAAATGGAAGAGTCGGGCGTGTTCGAAAAAGCTGCTTTGGTCTTTGGCCAGATGGACGAACCACCAGGCGTCCGGTTGCGCGTTGCTCTGTCGGCCCTGACTATGGCTGAGTATTTCCGTGACGTACAGAACCAGGACGTGTTGTTGTTCGTTGACAACATTTTCCGTTTCGTGCAGGCTGGATCAGAAGTGTCCACACTGTTGGGTCGTATGCCATCAGCCGTGGGTTATCAGCCGACACTCGCTGACGAAATGGGCCAGTTGCAGGAGCGCATTACCTCGACCAAGGGACGTTCAATTACGTCGCTGCAGGCCGTGTATGTACCTGCTGACGACTACACCGACCCTGCTCCGTTCACCACCTTCACCCACCTTGATGCGACAACAGAATTGTCACGTCAAGTGGCTGCTCTTGGTATCTACCCAGCTGTGGACCCGTTGGCTTCAACGTCAACGATTCTCTCGCCAGAGGTAGTGGGCGAGCGTCACTACAAGGTGGCTCGTGATGTGCAGGAGAACTTGCAGCGCTACAAAGAACTTCAGGACATCATCGCCATTCTCGGTCTTGATGAACTCAGTGAAGTCGACCGCCTTACAGTGTCGCGGGCGCGCAAGATTCAGCGTTTCTTGTCGCAGCCGTTCTTTGTGGCCAAGGTGTTCACTGGTCTTGAAGGCGAGTTTGTGCCTGTTGAAGAAACAGTGGCCAGTTTCGAAGCCATTCTCAATGGTGATCTTGACCATATTCCTGAGCAGGCGTTCTTGAACGTGGGTGGAATTGAGCAGGTCTATGCCAAGGCGAAGGCACTTCAGGAAAGCGTCTGATGGCTGAAGCAAACACGATGCGAGTTGAAGTTGTTTCGCCGGAACGCGTTGTGTTTTCTGGCGAAGCGACTCAGGTCATCACCCGTACCTTGGGTGGTGGAGAAATCGCTTTCTTGGCTGGGCATGCTCCATTTTTGGCAGCGCTGATTCCTAATCACTCGCGGTTGTATCTCACCGATGGCTCGATTCTTGATGTTGCAGTGCACGGCGGATTTGTTGAAGTGAGTAACGGCAAGGTGTCGATCTTGACTGACTTTGCTGAACTCGGTTCGGAAATTGATAAGGCCAAGGCGCAAGCCGATGTTGAGCGTTTGCAAGAACAGTTGCGTCACGAACATGATGCAACTGGTGCTGCCGAGTTGGCACGGGCACATGCTCGCTTGTCAGCTGCCGGTGGCGTCGCTGGCACTGCCGCCGCTGCTCACTGATTTTTAATCTCCCGCTTGGGCGCGAAAACGTGCCATATTCGGCACTTCTGACGCCCAAGTGGGCCTTTTAGCGCCCGGTGATTTTTGTTGGCCTGAGACGCAATGTGAATCGTTGTGTGCCCGGAGCGTCAAATGCTGAACCGTCGACGTAGCCATGCTTTTGCACGATGCGATCGCGAGTGTCGGCCGTCGGATCATCGCTGATTTCGATGGCGCCGCGTACTTCGACGTAACTCATGTCGTCGGTGGGGTCATACACCGCAAAGGTGGCACGTGGATCACCGGCGATGTTGCGCAGTTTTTGCGCGCCAGCGGTTGTTGAAAACAAAACGTCATCGCCATCAAGCAGAAACCACACAGGAGTGCTTTGCGGACTGCCGTCGGCGAACAGAGTGGTCAGTACGCCGGTGTACGGACCTTGAAGAATGGCGAGAAACTTTTCGTTGGTCGTTGACATGACGCTCATGGTTTCAACCTTATCGGTAGCGGTCGTGACCGTATTGTTGCGTGCGGTCGTCTACGGTTGAGCAATGACTAGATATCCGTTTCGCTCAGCGCTCGTGACTGGTGCCTCGTCGGGCATTGGTGAATCCATGGCCGTTTTATTAGGTCAAGCCGGTGTGGCTTGTGTATTGGTGGCGCGGCGTGGCGATCGACTGACCGAGATTGCTGATCGTTACAGCAACTTTGAGGTGCTTGAAGCGGATCTGACGACTGATGAGGGTTGCGCAAGAGTTGTGGCTCGAATTGCTGACCCGCAACATCCGATTGATTTGGTGGTGAACAACGCCGGCTTTGGTTCGTCGGGATTATTTCATGAGATTGAATCGGCGCGACTTGATGATGAGATTGCTTTGAATATTCGCGCCCTCACCAGATTGTCGCGAGCAGCGATTGAAGTCATGGTGACTCGCAAGAGTGGTTGGTTGATGAACGTGTCGAGTGTTGCAAGTTTTCAGCCAGCGCCTAAGTTGGCGGTGTATGCAGCAACGAAGGCGTATGTCACTAATCTGACGGAGTCGTTGCACGAAGAAGTGCGGGGGACTGGTGTGAAGGTGACTGCGTTGTGCCCGGGATTGACGCGCACCGAGTTTCAAAGTGTGAGCAACACGAGCGATTACCAGACGCAGTTCCCAGAGTTCTTGTGGTGCACATCTGAAGAGGTTGCGCGGGTTGGGTTAGAAGATGTGGTGAAGGGCAAGGCGTTGAGCGTGCCTGGTGCGTTGTATAAGGGATTAGTGGGTGCGAGTTCGGTGTTACCCGGACCGTTGAAACGACTCGCCGCTAGGTTGAGCCTCAGAGCGCGTTAGCCAAACCCCGTCCGTCACGCGTAGTCGATGCTGGAGATCTCATTCAGTTTTGCGAGTTGATGGTGGGCTTCGATCAAACGCACAGTTCCTGAGAGCGAACGCATCACCAAACTCTGTGTTGTTGCTCCACCGGCATGGAAGCGAACACCCTTCAGTAACTCACCATCAGTCACACCAGTGGCGGCAAAGAAACAGTTATCTCCGCGCACCAAATCATCTGTTGTCAGAACTTGATCAAGGTCATAGCCCGCCTCAAGAGCAGCGATCCGCTCTTGCTCATTACGGGGCCACAACTTGCCTTGAATTTCTCCACCCATGCACTTCAAGGCCGCAGCCGACGTGACACCCTCGGGCGTTCCACCAATACCAAACAACACATCCACCCCAGCATCGGGCCACGCAGTTGCAATCGCCGCGAAAATGTCTCCGTCACTAATCAACTTGATCCGTGCACCAGTGGCACGTACTTCTTTGATGAGTTCATCATGGCGCGGTCGGTCGAGAATCATCACCGTTAAGTCGCGCACGTTTTCACTCTTCGCTCGCGCAATCCACTTCAGATTGTCGGTGTACGAAGCATTGATATCAATACAGCCCTTGACGTCAGGCCCAACAGCAATTTTTTGCATATACATACATGGGCCCGGATCAAACATCGTGCCTTTTTCTGAAACCGCAATCACCGACAACGCATTGCCACGTCCATATGCAGTCAATGTTGTGCCGTCAATCGGGTCCACAGCGACATCGGTTTGAGGGCTCGTTCCATCGCCGACTGTCTCACCGTTGAACAACATCGGGGCTTCGTCTTTTTCACCCTCACCGATGACGATCACACCACTCATCGGCACCGTCGCCAGCACGGTACGCATCGCGTCCACAGCGGCTTTATCGACACCATTCTTGTCACCACGACCGACCCAACGAGACGCTGCAAGTGCGGCTGACTCAGTAACTCGGACTAATTCCATTGCGAGGTTGCGCGAAGGTTGCTCAGGCATGATTCCAACGGTACTCCCTCAGCCACGGTCAAGCCCCTACTCTCGGAGTATGACCCCCACCACGCGACTCGCCGCCGCAGATTGCCTCGCGGGACGCGATATCACCGAACCCCGTCTGGGGCCTGACGGCTCGATGATCGGGGTGATTATCAGTGATCCAGAAGGTGCTTTTTTGCACGTTCTCACCCTCCCCGAGAACGTCGCCAGGCAGGTTTCTACTCTGGCATTACGGTCGGGTCGAAGTCTCGGCGGCGGATGCTTTGATTGGCTCCCAGATTCGTCTGGGGTAGTAGCTGTGGCCAAGTCGGGGGCCTTATGGCTCATCCCGCTACACGGCGAGCCACGCCTTTTGCTGACGCCCACCCCCGAGCAGTCGTTGTTCGCTCCGATCGTGTCACCGCTTGGCGATGAGGTGGCGTATGTGGTCAATCAAGCCGAGATCCATACCGTCGAGATTTCTACTGGTGCGACTCAGCGCATTGATCGTGGGGAGCATGATTTTGTCAATGATCCCGTGTGGTGGAACGGGCAATGCATTTGGCAGGCGTGGAACGTGCCACATATGGCATGGGATGAAAGCTTGCTCGTGTCCGCAGAGGGGGTGATCGCTGGGGCAAAAAATGTTCAACATCAACAACCCGTGACTGATCCCTCGGGCACACATCTTGGTTGGCTTGATGATCGCTCCGGATGGCTGAACGTTGTCACGCATGACGGCCGACGAATCGCCGAAGAATGTGAACACGGCGGACCAACCTGGGGCGAGCGTCAGCGGAGTTGGTGCTTTGACTCAACAGGCGAACGCATCGCCTTCGTACGAAATGAAGGTGGCTTCGGGAGGCTGTGCGTTGTGCACGTAGCGACTGGGATAGTGAGCGAAAAAGCCAAGGCAATCCATGGTCAGTTGTCGTGGGTCGGCGAAAATCTCGTAGCCATTCGCACGGGTGGAAAAACACCCACGCAAGTTGTTGTCTACGACACTTCTCAAGACACATGGACGCGAAAAACTCTGCTGATTGGCCCATCTTTTGATTGGGAGGATCATCCTTCGCTCGTCGAGCCCGCTCTGCTTGAAGTGACTGCTCGTGATGGTGCCACCTTGCATGCTCGTCTGTACTGCGCGCCACAACCCGCGGGCCGTCTGGTGTGCATGATTCACGGTGGTCCGACGGATCAATGGTCAGTCAGTTTTATGCCGCGTGTGAGTTACTGGATTGATCGGGGCTATGACGTCTTGGTACCCGACCATCGTGGAAGCACGGGGCATGGACGCGCATTCACTCAAGCGTTGCGCGGTCGCTGGGGCGAACTTGATGGCGACGATGTGTGCGACATCTTGCGTTCATTACACAGACCCAAAAATATGATTGCCGTACTTGGGTCATCGGCGGGTGGGCTGACAGCTCTTGCAGTCGCTGCTCGTGAGAGTGATCTTGTCGGCTGTATCAGAGTTTGTTTCCCGGTGTGTGACATCGCCGCTCTAGATGCTTCAACGCATCGTTATGAGGCTCATTACAATCGCAGTCTGGTTGGCGATGTGCGTCAAACAGTTCACCTCTCGGCACAACGATCTCCCATCCATCAAGCACATGCGCTCGCCCAGGTCCCGATCTTGATTATTCATGGTGATTGCGATCCGGTTGTTCCCATTGATCAAAGTCGAGCACTGGTCGTGGCAGTCACTGCTGCGGGGGGAGACATTGAACTGGTTGAATTCGTCGGTGAAGGACATGGGTTCCGCAACCCCGAGAACAACCATGATGAGTATCAACGTACTGAAGCCTTTCTTGAGAAGTATCTGTCGTGATTGAGAGATAGCGTTCACCATGTGACCGACTGGAATCCTCTTGACCCCGATTATGAAAATGTGTTTTACGATCTTTCCTCGTGGACAACTGATCATCAATCCGAGATGACAGCCGCATTAGCGCAGGCAGATATTCCCCATGCTTGGGTTGAAACAGAACTTGTCGTTCCTGCTGAGTTTGAAGACAAACTTGACACAATCTTTGATCGCCTTGAACAAGAACTCGGCATTGGTTCAACTGCTGTCGTAGGCGGCGTGGCCGAAGAGGACGATGTCACCGAATACGAACTTGACGAGTACACAGTTGCTGAGCGACGTGATCTCACTGAGATGTTGATCACTGCACGCATCACTCATCGCTGGTTGGATTCAACCCTGATTGTTCCGACTCCTGCCGAAGCACTTGTGGATGGTTTACTTGATGAACTCGAAGGCGATGAAGTGATTTTTGACGATATTGACGTGGGCTCCGAATCAGACGAGTGATAGTTCGTGTTACTCGCTGAAATCGAAATTTGGCATACTCGTCCGCTGACACCGACTCGTCGCGTTTCTCTTGGGCATTTAGTACTTCCATGTGACCCCACACCCGGTTTTGGTGGTCTGCTGCTAGGTGCCGTCGTGGCTCGCCACGTTGTCGACATTGATGAGGAACTGATTGCTGACACTCATCGTTTGATTACGCAAATTCAGCGCGGTGAACATATCGCTCAACCTCGTTTGCGCCACCGTTTCCAAGTGGACCGTCACGGCATGGCGCGCAGTCTGCATCGTCTCGTCGGCGAAGGTGATGATTTCAACTTTGAGTTTGATTCGCAAGGAAGCCCAATGCATCAGGTTCTGGGTGCGATCTACGCCCTAGAGCGTTTGGATCTCCCAACCCGAAAATCTCTCGCTCCGATTTTGGGCAAGGCGATGAACTGGCGAGGGCCATTGGGTACCGCTTTTGTTGCGCACCTAGTGGGGTCCAAGGCCACATCGTTGATGTCAATCGGTGATCCACGCGCCTGGGCTCTCGAACTTCTCGGCTTCCCACCAGGAACAATCAAACCATCGTCAAGTGAAGTGAAGGCAAAATATCGTGCACGATTGCGTGAGACTCACCCTGACCATGGTGGTGACGAGCTCAAGGCGGGCACATCAATCGGTGACCTCGGAGAAGCGCGCAAGATTTTATTGCGTTGAGATCTTTTCAGGATTAGATCTCTGGTTGATCAAACCCAGCGTGATCCTCGGGATTGAGTTCTTCAAGTTCGCGGTGAGCAGTTTCTGGGTACGTCAGTAGGACGATCAGTGCCACGATGACAGGGCCGATGACGAGTGCCAACATGATCGGTCCGTAGTGTGTCCCGCCGTCGACAAGCCACCCTGTCAACAACAGCGAGAGGCTTCCACCAATCAGCGCACTAGCGAGAATGAGAAATGCTGCGCGACCGCGATTACCAGTGGGGAAAAGTTCAGTTCGATAGACGGCTAACGGTGGATAAGCCGTGGCGGCAATAATCCCACCGAAAATGGCAGCAGCCCACATCCATCCACCTGAGGCCGAAAAAGATAGAGCAATCAGCAGTCCACCGATTGGAGCACAGACGGCTGCCAAGATCCGTCGCCCGCGTCGATCAGCGATGCGCGCTCCGATAATCAGACCAATGACCGCAGGGGTCGCTGTTGACAAGGAAAAAACGGCCACCATGCCAGCGGAAAATCCACGTTCATCTTTGAGGAATGAGTTCTGAAAAAATGAAGCAGGGGAGAGCAACATATTGCCAAAGAATGCAACAGTCATCTGAATCGCTAGTCGTTTGCGACGCAACGGAGGTATCGCAACAGCTTGTGTATCGCGTTGATGGAACTCAAAGCGTCGTGTTTCGGGGAGACGACGAGTGAGATCAAAAGCCACCACTAACCACACCAATGTGATCACGTAAATCAGTCGCCATCCATTATCTGCAAGATCGGCAAGAGGTAATGCCATGACTGCCACGCCTGCACCCATGCCATTAGCCATGGCCAAAATACTGATCGCATACGCTCGTGAACTGCGTGGCATTTCCTCGGTGGCAATCACCGCCACTAAAAGATCAAGGGCTAATCCCAGAGGTCGCCCCAACGTTTGTGTCGCTACGAGTAATTGAAAGTTTGGTGCGATGGCACCCAGGGAAGCGATGATTGGTGCTGCCCAGGCCAGACAAATCACGACGCGCCTGCGCCCGATTCGGTCTGCAAGTAAGGCAGCTGGCAATCCCAACACAATGCCGACACGAACGACGGTGCCGGCTATTCCGCGACCCCAATCTCCGACACCGAGATCATCGCCAGCGAAGGCCACGGTCTGCGTGAAGAGGGTATTAACGAATGCGCTGAGAAGGGATGCCGCGGCGAGGAGACCCAACACATGGATTTGCCTCGGGGTGAGGCGATCTGGGGGTGCCCACTTCGGTTGCTGCTGGGGTTCGGGTCCAAGTTTTCGACCCCTTATGGAGCGGTGAATCAATCGTCCAAAGAGCCAGGAGAACCACGGGATTAGAACTTGATAGTCGGTCGTCTCAGTCAGGGTTGGCGGATTGGCGCTGACACTGACAACGCGTCGATATGTAGTGAATGGTCCCGCAGACTGTTCAAAAACGGCTATTTGAGCAGATTCTTTGGGTGATTGATCGGATATTTCAGATTCAAGCACGAGATCAGAGCGGGGCATGATGAGCCATTGACGCACATCATCGCTATCGGGCCAAGACCGCACCAGATTTTTAACCCCGTGACCCACAGCGCCGATGCTACTTGGCGACCTATATTTGTGGTCTATGGACCGCATCGTTGTTCAGCGCAGTGGTCCGTTAGCGGGCGAGGTTCAAGTACCTGGGGCGAAAAACTCGGTACTCAAACTGATGGTCGCCTCGCTCTATAGCGCGGGAACGCACGAACTGACCAATGTGCCGGCGATTTCCGATGTGCAAACGATGGGCAAGTTGCTGGAATCTTTGGGAGTCACTGTTGAACATGGCATCGGCGAATCTGGTGTCCTGCGCTTGACAAATTCGGGAACCATCGCAACTGTTGCGCCTCCCGAATTGGTGACCAGTATCCGTGCCTCAATCAATCTTCTCGGACCATTGCTGGCTTGTCGTGGTCGGGTGCGACTGGACATGCCTGGAGGTGACGATTTTGGCTCGCGTCCGATTGACATGCATGTGGCTGGTCTCACGGCTATGGGAGTACGTTTCGATATCAACGACAACGCACTGTCGGCGGAGGTTGATCACTTAATCGGTGCGCGCATCACTCTTGATTTTCCATCTGTTGGAGCCACAGAAAACTTGTTGACAGCAGCGGTTCATGCCGACGGCACGACAACTATCTCCAACGCAGCGCGTGAACCAGAGGTCGCTGATCTATGTGATCTGCTTGTTGAGATGGGCGCCAAGATCACTGGCATTGGTTCTGCTTGCTTGACGATTGAGGGAGTTCCACGCGGCGCATTGCATCCTGTCACGCATGCCGTGGTTCCCGATCGAATTCAAGCAGCGACATATCTTGCGGCGACGGCGATTGCTGGTGGTGATGTGATTGTACGTGGAGCACGACCTCAAGATATGCAAGTTCTGTTGAGTCGGATGAATGACATGGGTCTTGAGATCACAGCGGTTCCCGGTGGAGTGCGCATTGTTTCGCAAGGTCGGATGCGAGCAGTGGATATTCAGACTCTGCCGTATCCCGGTTTGGCGACGGATTACAAACCCTTGTTGGTGACGATGTTGGCGGTGGCTGAGGGCATGGGCGTGGTCACCGAAAACTTGTATCCAGGACGTTTTCGTTATGTCGAAGAATTGTCCAAGTTGGGTGCTGATATTCGTACTGACGGACATCACGCCATCGTCAGGGGTGTCGAGCGGCTGCGCGGAGCGGGTGTTGTAGCCCCCGATATCCGAGCGGGCGCAGCCTTAGTTGTCGCAGGTCTGGCGGCCCAGGGTCGAACAGTGATTTCTGGGATTGAACATATTGATCGCGGGTATGACGATTTAGTCGGAAGACTTGTCGGACTCGGCGCCCTGATTGAGCGTGTCGATATCCCTGTGACGCAAGGAAAATGAGCGGTCAAGGCGTTTCTTGACGATAACAATCAAGGCCACAATGACCAGGATGGGTCCAGCCACGAGGAGGATTTCATCCCATCCGCCTTGGTGGGCAAGTAGTGCCATAGTGCGAGTCGTCATACAAAAGCCTTCGTGAAGTGCGCCTCATAACCGAGGTTCTAGGTCCTCTTCACTCTACTATCATAAGTATCCGATTTTTGAGAACAACTCAGGTACAGCCGTGACAACCACAATGCGTGAACAGGTCGAAGAGACCATTGAGGTCATCCGCCCAGCGCTTCAAGCTGACGGCGGCGATATTGAATTGAAAGAGGTCGACGAGGTCACGGGCATTGTCACGGTCACCTTGATTGGGGCATGTGGAACTTGTCCGGCATCAACACAAACCTTGAAGCAAGGTATTGAGCGCATCATGCGGGATCGCGTTGATGGTGTCACTGAAGTTGTGAATGTATGAGTCGTCGCGAAAGAAATCCCGACACTCTTTTTGCAGCCGCACTTGATGGTGATCGCAGTGCTTTGGCACGTCTGCTGTCCATGATTGAGCAAGGTGGCGATGATGCGCGAACCGTGGGACGTCTGTCGTACCCGCTTGGTGGGCATAGTTACACGGTCGGACTGACCGGTGCGCCTGGTGCGGGCAAGAGCACGCTGACCTCGTCCATTATTGGTCACCTGCGCAAGATGGATCTTGAAGTGGCCGTATTAGCGATTGACCCTTCGTCACCGTTTACTGGTGGAGCGATTTTGGGAGACCGTGTGCGGATGCAAGATCACGCCACTGACCGAGGAGTATTCATCCGCTCAATGGCCACACGTGGGCATTTGGGCGGCTTGTCTTTAGCAGCACCTGAAGCGATTCGTCTGCTTGATGCCATCGGTCGTCTGTGGGTTCTCGTCGAAACAGTTGGTGTCGGCCAAGTGGAAGTTGAAATTGCTGGCAAGGCGGACACGACAGTGGTGGTTGTGAATCCCGGTTGGGGAGACGCGGTGCAGGCAAATAAGGCTGGTCTGATGGAGATTGCTGACATCTTCGTGATCAACAAGGCCGATCGCAAAGGTGTGGATGAGACTCGTCGCGATCTTGAACAGATGCTCGATCTTTCCGATCTTCCACACGAGGCTTGGCGTCCGCCGATCATCCCAACTATTGGTTCAACAGGTGAGGGTGTTCCAGCGTTGTGGGATGTTGTGACGCAACATCGTGAGCACATCACTGCTAGTGGCGAATTAGATCGACGCCGTCGGTTCCGTTTGCGTGAAGAGTTGCGCGAGATTGTGGCGCGCCGTTTAGAGCAACGTGCCCGCGAAGTGTGTACGGGGGAACGCTGGGATGCGCTTCAAGACGGTGTGATTGCGCGCAGTTTGGATCCGTGGAGTGCTGCCGACGAGATGTTGAAGGTTGTCGGCGCCTAACCCGATCCTGTTGCCCCTGTCCCGATCCTGTTGCCCCTGTCCCTCTCCACTTGGGCGCGATTTACCCCCGTTTTCGGGGGTAAATCGCGCCCAAGTGCGTGGTGGCGGTACGGTGGACGCAATGGAAGATCTCGTATTACTTGAACGGCGTTCCGATGGAGTTGCCATCGTGACCTTAAATAATCCCAAGGTCAATGCTCTGAGCCAAGCTGTCCTAGCTCGCTTGCGCGAAATTGCTCTCGACTTGACGGCAAATCCTCCTGGCGCTGTGGTGATTACTGGTGGTGAACGTATCTTCGCTGCTGGTGCCGATATCAGTGAATTTGCTGGGGCGAATGAAGCCGATCGTATTGGACTTGGTTTTCACAGTGCGCTTGATGCCGTCGCAGCGATTCCCCGTTTCGTCATTGCTGCAGTGAGTGGATATGCCCTCGGTGGAGGATGCGAACTTTCGCTGGCCTGCGACTATCGCATCGCTGGTGAAAAAGCAGTGTTTGGTCAACCTGAAGTTCTTCTAGGAATTATCCCAGGCGGTGGTGGTACTCAACGTTTGCCGCGTCTCGTGGGATCAAGCCGGGCTAAAGAAATTGTGATCACTGGTCGCCAGGTGAAGTCCGAGGAAGCCTTGCGTATCGGACTTGTTGACGAAGTGGTACCCAACGAGCAACTTCATCAGCGAGCTTTGAGTTTGGCCAGCGAAGTCGCCAGAGGTGCACTTCACGCCCACGCATTGATGAAGCGCGCCATTGATGAGGGTCTCTCATCAACTCTCGCCGAAGGTTTACTTCTCGAGCGTCGTTTATTTACTGAGGTTTTTCACACTGATGACAGTCAGGTCGGTGTCCAAAGTTTTCTTGAGCATGGTCCAGGAAAAGCAAACTTCACTGGTAAATAATGACGCTCACTTTCGAACTCGCCTAATCTTGGCTCCGTGGCTGAGATGACTCCGTGGTGGCGTGACCCGACATTGCGTCCCGCCATCGTGGCCTGCCTGACGCTCAGCGCGGCTGTCGGTGTCTTTGGTGTTTCCTTTGGCGTTGGTTCGGTGGCTGCAGGCTCGACGGTTCTGCAAACATGCGCGCTGTCGTTGCTTGTCTTTACGGGCGCCTCACAATTTTCCGCAGTAAGTGTGATCGGCGCGGGTGGATCTATCGGCTCGGCACTCGGCGGAGCACTACTTCTTGCTGCGCGTAACGGTGTGTATGGTCTGGCGATGTCGCGTCGACTTGATGGCAGCCTTGGACGCAAATTTCTCGCCGCCCAATTGACGATTGATGAGACGACAGCAATGGCCGTCGCTCAGCCAACGCGACGTGCTCAACAAGTTGCATTCTGGGTCACTGGTGTGGCGCTATATGCATGTTGGAATCTCGGCACCTTGATTGGGGCGTTGGCAGGAAGCGCCATTGATCCAAAGACATTTGGTCTTGATGTGGCTTTCCCCGCAGGCTTCGTAGCTATGGTGTGGCCGTTGTTCAGCGATCAACGGGCGCGCCTGGCAGCCTTGATCGGTGGAGCAGTGTGTTTGTTGACGGTTCCCTTCACGCCCATTGGCGTGCCGATTTTGTTGTCGGTCTTGGGAGTCCTCGTCGGCCTTCAGCGACCATCAAGCGCGCCGAATAGTGAGGTCACCCAATGACGTGGACACTGATCATTCTGTTGGCCGTTGGCGCCTACGCCTTCAAGGTCACGGGACTGATCATTCTTGGTGGGCGTTCCTTGCCCCCAATTTTCGAACGTTGTCTAGGGTTGATTCCAGCGGCGATTATCACTGCCTTAGTGATCAAGGACACTTTCACTGTGGGCCAACATCTCACACTTGACGCTCGCGCACTTGGCATTGCAGTTGCAGTGATTGCCGCGTGGAAGCGTGCTCCACTGATCGTGGTGATTGTTCTCGGTGCAGCAGTAACTGCAGTAGTTCGTCAGTTATAAAGGCGCCACGAAATTATTTTGGTGAGGCTTCAACAAGAGCTTTGAGTTTCTTCAGATTGCGACGCCAAATTGCTTTGAGAACTATGCCGCCGCCGATGACTTCACCGATGGGACCACCTAACCACCAAGGAAAAGTCAATTTTTCACTCCAGGTGAATTGTGTGCGCTTTCCACCGTCAAGTGGAGACAATGTGAAAACTCCTGTGCCAGTCACGATACCACTGTGCCTGACGCCCATTGCCTCGTTCGGTATCCATTGCGTGATTTCCATTTTGTCGGTCAACTTGATCGGACCAACTTTGGTGTCACAGTCAAAACTTGTTCCGACACCTCGCGTTTGATCGCTATGAAAACGAATTGCTACGGCGTCAGCCATCCAATCAATGTGGCGCTCAACGGGCTCAACGATTTCCCACACGCGAGCAGGAGAGGCATTGAGTGCAATAGATACTGTGATTCGACTCATGCGATCAGTTTTACCGAGATTCAGCGTTCGCGCCTACACGGCGCAGTTCTGCTGCAGCCTGCTCGGGTGGCACGATGTTGATCATCACGCCAGTACCGCGTTCAAAACCAGCGACCGTCGTGAGTTTTGCGAAGAGATGGATATGCCAGTGGAAGTGACCATCGTGTTGATGAGGTGCAGTGTGGAACACCAAGTTGAAGGCAACGTCGGCAAAGAGACCATTGAGATGCTTCAGCGAATCGCGTATCGCACGTCCGACGCCAGCCAACTGTTCATCGCTTGAGTCAGGTAAGTGAGCATGGTGATGGCGCGGAATAATCAAGATTTCATACGGGGCACCGCTCCACCATGGGCAGATAGCGATGGCATCATCGGTCGCAAAAATAACTCGTTCACCGGTGACTAGTTCCGCTTCAACGGTGGCGCACAAGATGCACCCACCTTCAAATCGTACGAATGCTCGTTCTTCGTCAAGAATTTCACCTGGGACAAAAGGCAGACCGAGTAATTGTCCGTGGGGGTGCGCCAATGAAGCACCAGCCTCACGTCCGTGATTAACAATGGCTTGCGAGTAGCGAATATTTTCCGTGGAAGCGTGATCAAGTAAACGCTTTTTCAGTGTGAGCATTAAATCTGCACAGGTCGCGTCTGAGAACGATTCAATGCCGCGACTATGGCTTGGTGTGAAAACAAAAACTTCGTGAGTTCCACTTGCTTCGGCCATGACATGTACGGGACCTAAGTTGCGTACTGCCAAAGACTCTTGGCCATCGAAGGCGGGATAAAGATTGGGAAGCACGCGCATTCGCCAATCATCTTCATCACCAGTCGAATCAATCGGGGGGAGGGCAATCTCATCGCTGCCTGGACAGAACGGACATGGTCGCGTGGGACCAGATTCGACAGTGGGTGTGCGGGTAGCAAAATCGGTGGGGCGCATGGCCCTTTCGGCGACGATGGTGACCCATCGGCCAGTTAGTGGATTCAGACGAAGTTGACTCACGGTGCTTTCAGGATACGAGATAGTGAGGGTTTTTGTTGATCATTGTGAATACACCGAGACATGTGTCTCAGATTGTTCGGTAAAAGGTTCCTGGCTCATATTCGCCCAACGGTGCTTGAGTCGCAGTCCGCACTGCAGAGCCATCTGATCAAGTTCATTGGGGTATGAATAGCGAATACTCCAAGGTCGCAAGCGGACACCCCCAGATTCGGTGAATTCAACAAATTGACCATCCACATGCTGGGTGCTTGGATCATGGATATCGGCCGAGAGGACAACTCGATCCGAACGCATTGAGCGCACGCCTACGGTGCTGCCAGCGGGTCGTTGCGGGTCGGGAACGATGGCTTCGACGACGAATGAGCCACCGTCACTAAGACGGTCGGCCACAGCGTGAAAAAGTTGCTGTTGGCGGTCCGCTGTTTGCAGGCTGAAAATGGTGTTATAGGCAATGAAAATGAGGGCGTAGCGTGCGTCCCCAAGCCCATCAACCATGTCTCCCTGAATCGCCGTGAGGTGAATGTTTCGCTCGAGAGATTTGCGCTGTAGGCGCTCCAGCATCAAGGGACTGGAGTCAATGCCAGTGACCTCAACCCCGGTGGCGGCCAGCGCCAAGGCCAAGCGTCCCGTGCCAACACCTAATTCCAAAAATGGGCCCGCCCCACCCAACTCTCTGACAGTGGCGACAGTCGCCTGAATATCGCTGACATCGTCGTACCAGTCGTCGTAGACATCAGCAAAAGAGTCCCCATACGTTGAATCCTCGTAGCCCTTCACGCAGGCAACGGTACTCTGAGGGGATGTCTTTGGACCTTGTCTACCTCGATCATGCGGCAACCACGCCAATGCGACCTGAGGCAGTTCAGGCCATGCTCCCGTTTCTGACCGAGGTTTTCGCCAATCCTTCTGGTTCGCACCGTTTTGCCCGACAGGCCCGCCAGTGCATTGACGAGGCCCGCGATGTGGTCGCCGATGTCATTGGGTGCAAGCCAGGCGAAGTCATCTTCACTGGTTGCGGTACCGAAAGTGACAACTCTGCGATCACCGGAATCATTCGTCGTCGAGGTGGGGTGGCGGTCTGTTCAGCAGCCGAACATCACGCTGTTTTGAATTGTGTTGAACATGCTGGCGGGCGAGTCGTCGCCGTTGACAGCAATGGGGCAATCGATCTACGCGCATTGGAAGCAGTCCTTGACGCTGAAGTCTCGAGCGTCTCGGTGATGGCGGTCAACAACGAGATTGGGACAGTGACAGATCTTGTGGCGGTTTCGCGGTTAGTTCGCAAACTGGCACCCCGCGCTGTTTTACACACCGATGCAGTTCAAGCTGTGTGTTGGATTGACTTGCGCACTCTGTGGCCGCTTGTGGACACTATGGCACTCAGTGCACACAAATTCGGCGGACCCAAAGGCGTGGGAATTTTGATTGTGCGCGAAGGCATAACTTTTGAGCCGACTGTTCTGGGCGGTGGACAAGAACGCGATCGTCGCAGTGGAACGCATAATGTCGGCGGAATTGTGGCCACGGCCGAGGCGTTGCGACTGACTGATCTCGCACGCAAAGATGAGGTGCAACGCATCAACGTGTTGCGCACTGCGTTGATAGCGGGAATTTCGCGTATTGAGGGAGCACAGCGGACTGTTTCATCTGAGGTCAGTGTTCCCGGCATCGTTCATTTTTGTCTTCAGGGGATCGAGAGTGAATCTCTGCTCTATCTCCTCGATGAGGCCATGGTGTGTGCTTCTGCCGCCTCAGCCTGTGCCAGTGGGGCCATGGAGCCATCGCATGTTTTGGCCGCCATGGGCATCTCATCTGAACTCACTGCAGGGGCATTGCGCCTGAGCATGGGTCACACCACGACGCATTCTGATGTCACACGGGCAATTTCTGCGATCACCGATGCCACAGATCGAATCCGTAGTGTGCAAAATCGCCGTAGCCTGTGACCTATGAAAGTCTTAGTAGCCATGTCTGGAGGCGTTGATTCGTCGGTCGCCGCTGCATTGTTACTTGAGCAAGGTCACGAAGTCGTTGGTGTCACGATGCGCCTGTGGGGTGGCGAGAGTGACACGGGTTGTTGCAGTGTGAGCGATGTGGATGATGCTCGTCGCGTCGCGCAACAGGTCGGCATTGATCATCTCGTTTTTAACTTCACTGAAGATTTTCAGCGTGCGGTCGTTGATCCCTATATCAATGACCACGCCATCGGTATTACCCCGAATCCCTGCATTGAATGCAATCGCCATCTCAAGTTTGATCGCTTGCATGAACGAGCTTTAGTGCTCGGCTTTGATGCAGTGGCGACTGGTCATCATGCGCGAGTTGTGTATGAAGATGATGTCTATCGCCTAGTTCGCGGTCACGATATGGCCAAGGATCAGAGTTATGTGGTGCACATGCTTGATCAGCAACAATTATCGCGCACTCTTTTCCCAGTTGGTGAAATGACCAAGACGGTTGTGCGCGAACACGCTGCACGCCTGAATATGCGCACGGCCTCAAAGCCAGACAGCCAAGATGTCTGTTTTATTACGACTGCGAAAGATAACGACGGCCGCGGTGGTCGGGTGAGTTTCATTGGTCGGCGTATTCCGCTGAATGAGGCCGTGGTCGTCGATGAAACTGGCGTTGAATTAGGTTCGGTTGAATCTGTCGAATTAGTGACTCTTGGTCAACGACGTGGAGTCGCTGGCGGTGGCGGAACCAAACGTTTCGTCGTGGACATTGATGTGCCGGGACGGCGAGTAGTCGTTGGACCAGAAAATCTTCTGCTCACAGATTTTGAATTAGTCAGTGGCGTGGTGTGGAGCGATCAACCACATACTGGGATGGCTCGTGTGCAGTGCAGCGCGCATGGTGAGCCTCGTTCGGCGGTTCTTTCTCTTGATGAGAGTGGTCGAACTGTTGTCGCCTGGACAGAACCTCAACGACGGATATCACCAGGACAAAGTGCGGTTTTCTATGACGCCGAAGATCGTTATGTTCTTGGTGGCGGACTGGTCGTACGTTCAGCAGTGTCAATGACGACTCACTGAAAACTCAAGCCGTAAGTTCTCGCAGGGTGCGTGCCACACGGGTTGGGCACACGCGCATCGTTTGAACATGCAAGGCCTTGCCACCAGGATTTTTTCTCGTAGCGGCCAAAATAACCTTGTCGAACTCATGAAGTGCAATGGTGATACTTGGTCCGCGACAGCCCCCGCTGAGATCTGCTGTTTCTGAATTCTCGCTATTAGTTTCGATCCCGATGTGAGCAATGCTTTGTTTCATAAACATTGCAGTTTCCGCCAGGGCAAATGAGTCGTGGATCACCACTCCCGCAGGCACGCCAACGAGCCAACGGCGCGAGAAGCGATGAAAGCGTGATGGCAAGATATAACTCAGTGCCGCCGTGAGGACCGCGAAAACTGTTCCTGCAATCCAATTCTCATCATTGAAAAATGACACTGCTGCGATTGCAGTGGCCATCCATAATGCCCACATTAGACATTGCACGATGACCATATCGGTCGGACAGCGAAGTAAAAACCTTCGCTCATCTCCATAAGCCGAGAGCTGCGCAAAAGCGTTTCCCACCTCGGCACTGAAAACAGTAGAGACACATATCAAACTCAGCATGGCGCTCACTAAAGAACGAGGACTCCAAGAATCCGTCGCGAGAGTGGTGAAAAGAACAACAGCAAGGTTGCTGGGTGCGGCTAAACGCAGGCATGTCAGCGCAGTGCAGGATGGCACCAGGATGCACAAAAAAGAGACCGCCCACAGCGCCCACAAGGCGATCCGCGTTGCAGTGCCTGCCAGGGTGGCGTAGTCGGCGATGGCTTGATCAAGAAGGGGCACGGTGAGTCCGAGAGAGATGACGCTGACTCTCGCCGCCATCTGAAGACTCCGATTGAGATCCATCTTTGTCATCAAGGCCATCTCTTAAGCGTTGCCGATTGACCGACCATTTGTGTCATTAGAGAGCGCAAACGGAGAATTGGATAATTGTTACTTGGGCGATGTCTCCCAATGGTGGCGGAACATTTGCATCCTGTTAGGAAAGTGTTGTGGGAGGTGGTGAAATGATGCAAACAAACTCGGTCAATAAGCATTTGTTGGGCGGCGTCGCCACGGGCATCGGCAGCCTTCCGCATCGTGATGCGAAGCAGGGCGCCGAATTCGCACTGCGTATGACACCTGAATTGCCTTCGATTCCCGCACTCACCCGCCGCTCGCCTAATGAAAGCATGATCGCCATGGCCGTAGCGGGGATCCGTGGCATCAAATTTGGTCAATACAATTCGTGCGTCATTGACCTCGACAAGATTGACCGCTACGCCGATGTCATCACCGATTTTGATCACGATGCATACCTCGGACTGCGGACATTCCTTGAGGTAGCTAAGGGTTACACCGGTCCAGTGAAGTGGCAGTTCACGGGGCCGGTGACGTTAGGCCAAGCCCTAGTACGCATTGGGGTCCCTGCCAGTCTCGCTTTTGATGTGGCCGTGCGGGCCGTGCGTACTCACGTCCAAAATATTCATGATTTTGTCGCTACTGCCCTTCCCGACAGCCCGCAAGTCGTTTTCATTGATGAGCCTGATTTGGCAATGATGATGCACGAGTCGTTTCCGATCGCCCCCGATACGGCGGTCGACTTGATGTCAGGGGCATTGGCGATCATTGAGCGCGATGCCCTGATGGGACTGCACTGTTGCAGTGGTATTGACGGCACTCCGTTGTTGGCTGCAGGTCCAGCGATCTTGAGCATTGAAGTGAGTGACAATGTCAAGAGTTATGCCGGACCGTTGGCGAAGTTTTTGGAAAGTGGTGGAATTATCGCTTGGGGTGTTATTCGCACGGATGCCCCGATTATGGGCTCAGCCGATCGTTCGTGGAAGCAGTTGGCTGCTCTGTGGTGTGAACTTGTTCAGCAAGGTTGTGATGCCCAGAGGTTACGTCAACAGTCGCTTGTCACGCCTGCCTGTGGATTGGCGAGTTTCAGCGAAGAGGTTGCTGAACAGATTTACGCTCAAGTGCGAGATATCGGCGAAAGAGTACGAACTCAGGCCCTTGCTACACGTCTCAACATTGGTGCCTAGACCCTTGTTTCACCCCCGATCTAGAATGGTTATGTGGACGACCAACTACATCCAAGATCGCAGGCGTTGTGAAAGAAGATTCCATTCAACGCCATAGCGAGCTGGTGACACTGATTGCTTATCATCGTCAGCGCTATTACCAAGATGCTGTGCCCGAAATCAGTGATGCAGAATATGACGAACTTGAAAGTGAACTACGAGATCTCGAGTTTGCTTTCCCTGAACTGATCACTGCGCAGTCGCCCAGTCAAACAGTCGGCGGGGGAGTCACTGAGACATTTTCTGCAGTAGTCCACCGTGTCCCGATGACGAGCCTGGACAATGCCATGGATGCAGATGAGCTAGTGGCTTGGGGCGAGCGAGTCCTCAAAGGTTTACCTTCCGACTCAATTGTGAACTTTGTCTGCGAACTGAAAATTGACGGACTCGCTATGAGTATTCGTTACGAAGATGGCGCGCTCGTGCAAGCGGCGACGCGCGGCGACGGTCGTATTGGCGAAGATGTCACCGCCAACGTTGCAACCATTGCGGTCATTCCAGCGACATTGATCTCTGCTTCAGGGGCATCTGTTCCGCAGGTTCTTGAAGTGCGCGGCGAGGTGTATATGCCGATTGACGCTTTTGAGAAGTTCAAAGCATTTAAGGAAGGTGAGAACATTGTGAGAAGTGCGGCAGGGAAGAAAGCCGATCCCGTGCCCGTCAATCCGCGCAATGCCGGAGCGGGAAGTTTGCGGCAAAAAGATGCGACAGTCACTGCTGGGCGAGGCCTTGCTTTTTGGTCATACCAACTCGGTGAAGTGATTGGTGGCCCAGACTTCACATCTCATGATTCATCATTAGAATTTCTGCGCGATTTTTCCTTTCCTGTGAATCCGAATATTGAGGTGGTCGAGTCTCTGGCGCAAGTCATCGAGTTTTGCCAAAAATGGCAAAAAGATCGACATCTTTTGCCATACGAGATTGATGGCGTGGCAATCAAGGTGAATGATTTGCAGCAGCGCGAAACTTTGGGCTTCACAGCGCGCGCCCCGCGCTGGGCGATTGCCTTTAAGTTTCCTCCTGAGGAACGCACAACATTATTGAAAGATATTCAGATCTCTGTCGGACGAACCGGTCGAGTGACACCATTCGCGGTTCTTGAATCAGTCTTCGTGGGTGGTTCCAATGTGGCAATGGCGACCTTGCACAACGAAGATCAAGTACGCCTCAAAGATGTCCGACCCGGCGACACGGTGACTGTGCGCAAAGCCGGAGATGTCATCCCCGAAGTTGTGGGGCCCGTTCTTGCCCTGCGCCCCGATGGTCTTGAGCCATGGGTTTTTCCGTCGGTGTGTCCGTGCCCCATCAAAGGTGAACTTCTTCGACCAGAGGGTGAGGTCAATATGCGTTGCGTGGAGACCGATTGTCCGAGTCAACGTGATCAGCGGATTATCTATTTTGCTTCACGCGGTGGCATGGACATTGAAGGACTTGGTGAGCGCACCGTCTATCAACTTTCCGATGCCGCTCTCGTGGGTGATCCAGGAGATATTTATTCTCTGACGGTTGAACAATTGCTGACCCTTGATGGCTTTGCGCAAAAGGGTGCGGAAAAACTTGTCGTTGCAATTGATGGTTCAAAAACTCGACCGTTACCCAAACTTCTCACAGCCCTCGGCATCAAGCATCTTGGACCGGGAGCGTCCGAAGCATTGGCCACGGCATTCGGCAATCTTGATGACATCATGGATGCAACCGAAGATGATCTAGCCACCGTTGATGGGGTCGGTGGTGTCATTGCGGCTTCCTTGATCTCATGGTTCGCAAAGTCAGAGAATAAAACCTTCATTGAAAAGATGCGCGCTGCTGGAGTTGAGTTTGGCAATGTGCAGATTTCTCGACTGCCACAAAACTTAGTGGGAAAAAATATTGTGGTGACCGGATCATTGATTGATTTTGATCGTGAAGGTGCCGAACGGGCGATCAAAGATCGAGGCGGGAAAAGCCCAAGTTCAGTGTCGAAAAAAACATTCGCAGTTGTTGTCGGCGGCGAACCTGGAGCAAGCAAGTTGATCAAGGCTGAAGAACTGGGTATACCGATACTTGATGAACTTGGTTTTCAGCACGTTCTCGAAACTGGCGAACTTCCGCAGTAGATCAGAGAACTTCGAAGGACCACGTGAAACTGCGAGCCGAGTTGCGTCCGTCTTCAATTCTCCAATAGAGGATTTCAACTTGGTGTTTGCCAACTGTGTACGACTCAATCACTGCTCCCGCAGTGGGCTCAAAGCGAATTCGCGAGTTGCCCTGATCGTAAATAGCAGTGGGTGGCAAAACTATTTGCTGACCAGGTTTTACAATTTGGCTTGCTAAGTTGTCAAGGCGTTCGGTCGGAATTTCAATATCATCAAGAATTAAGGTCGCCTCATAACCATCTTGTAGATCAACATTGATTTCTGTTTGTGACAAAACCTGACGATCATTGGGCGCGGGCGAGACATCAACGATCGCATCCGGGTAGCCAAGCGCATCGCGTCCAGTCGTCGCCGAGTTCACACCCAAGACGATAAGAAGCACGCCGATGCTCAGTCCGAGACTGATCACCAATGTCTCAATATTGATTCGGCGCCGACGTGATGGTGCGACTGGCAGGTCGTGGTCATTATTCACAACGCCATTCTGACTGCTCGAGCAGGGTATTTGCACTTTGTGCAGGGGGCGGCCGTCACACATTCCTGACAAACCGATAGTTTTTAATGAATGTCTGTGTTTGAAAACCATGATCCTGACTCCCTGATCGGCTCAGTTCTCGACGGTCGATTCAGGCTCGAGACCGAGCTGTCACGAGTCACAGCCTCCACGACCTATTCGGCGACTGACCTGCTCTCGCAGTTGACAGTCGTGGTCCGTCTATTTTCTGCTGAATTCACGAGCAGTGATGGAATCGCCTTGCTGGAGCAGGCGGCCGTCATGCGTCAGATTGATCATCCCCATATCGTCCGCCTGACAAGTTTTGGGCGTACCGCGGTGAAGGGGATTGATCGGATCTACGTCGTCCACGAACAACTACTTGGCGGTTCGCTGCAAGACATGATCGATCGCAACCGTCTGCTGGCACCTAGCCAAGCGCTCCTCGTCGGCGTTGAGGTGTGTCGAGCTTTGGATTACGCCCACAAGCGGGGACTCGCACATCATGATCTTCGTCCTTCGGTGATTATGTTCGGCGAAGATGCTCGAGTTCGTGTTGCTGACATTGGTATTTCTTCGGTGATCGCCGAGTCTGCATGGGAGGACAAGGCGATGATCTCCCAAGAACGAGCGCGCTACTGCTCTCCCGAGCAGGCTCTTAGTGAGCCCTTTGATGAGAAAGCCGATACGTACGCATTGGCACTGATCTTGGTTGAATCGGTGACTGGCATGGTGCCATTCCTGGCAGATTCCGTGGTCGGAACTTTGAGCGCTCGAGTTGACAAATTGTTCCCCGTGTCGGCTGACCTCGGCGGACTCGCCGCAGTTCTTGATAAGGCAGGGCGCAGCGATCCAATGGACCGCTCAAGTGCGTTGGAAATGGGTAGGGCACTCGTACAGGCAGCCCCGTCATTGCCGCGTCCAGCACCAATCCCGATTGTCTCATCAATGATTTTTGGCATGCCGCCTGAACCAGATCGTTCAAACGAAATTCCCCGTGGTCCACAAACAGACCACTGGAGCGAAACACAAGTCATTGATCAGCACATGCAAGATGAAGCAACGACCGTTGTTGCAACGGCGACTCAGCAGAATCCGTTGATCGGTCGTTGGATCATGGCAGCACTGGCCGTACTAGTGCTGATCACTGGCGGTTATTTCCTATTCAATACACTGCAAAAAGAATCTTTCCCAGTGCCTGATCTGATGGGTCTTGAGCAAGGACAAGCAACGAATTTGGTGACTGAATTCAAATGGAAGGTGGTCGCTGTTGAGCAACCTGACGATCTCATCGCCGTTGGATCTGTGATCCGAACTGAACCAGAGAATGGGAAAAATTTACAGTCCGGCAAGAAACTCACTTTGATTGTTTCGACTGGTCCACCCCCTGTGCCGCTTCCTGAATTGAAAGGTCTTGATTCAGCAACTGCGATCGGGACTTTGACAAATAGCGGATTGAAGTTAGGTACTGAGGCCCCAGAGAATGATGAAGATATACCAGCGGGAATCGTTCTCCGCTGGGAAGTTTCGTTGCAACCGAACCTCGTCGCGGGACAAGAGGTGATTAAGGGCTCTGCCGTTGATATTTTCGTTTCGGATGGTCCGGCGCCGCGGGTTATTCCCGATCTCACAGGTCTCAGTCTTGAAGCCGCAACCACGATGTTGAATGATCTCTATCTCACCCTCAACCGTGCCGATGATCAATTCTTCATGATGGTGGAACTCGGCGGGGTCGGTAGCCAGTCACCGTTGCCAGGAGAATTACTGGATCGCGGAAAAGCAGTCACCGTCTCAATTTCTAAGGGTCCTGATTTGCTCCCGGTTCCTCAGTTGAAAACATTGAAGATTGATCAAGTCCGTCTTGCCGTCGTCAACGCAGGCTTCACCTTGGGCAAAATTAGGGGTGACACCAAGGATTTCCCGATCGCCATCCGCTGGGAAGATGAAGTGGTGACTGCTGGTCAGCGGATACCACGCGGCAGCGTTTTGGACATCTTTTATTACGGATCGTGACAGGCTTTCTCGGCGCTGTACGAGAACACCTAGGCTGATCATCACTGACTTGAAGGAGTATGACCATGGGAACACTTGACGGACGCGTAGCGATTATCACCGGCGCAGGGCGCGGACTTGGGCGCGAGCATGCTTTGTTGTTCGCTTCACAGGGAGCCAAAGTCGTGGTCAACGATCTCGGTGGTGCTAATGATGGCTCGGGATCAGATATGACCCCTGCGCAGCAGACAGTGGCTGATATTAAAGCCATGGGTGGCGAAGCGATCGTTAATGGCGACAATGTCGCTGATTGGGCTGGCGCCAAGCGAATGGTTGATAGCGCCATTGAAACATTCGGCGATCTTGACATTCTTGTGAATAACGCTGGCATCTTGCGCGATCGAATGTTGTTCTCGATGGCCGAGAACGAATGGGATTCAGTGATTGAAGTTCACCTCAAGGGTCACTTTGCTCCGACGCATCACGCATCTGTTTATTGGCGTGAGCAGGCCAAGGCAGGAGTCACTCGGGCGCGCAACTTGGTGCACACCAGCAGTACCTCGGGTTTATTTTCCAATCCGGGTCAGTCAAACTATGGTGCCGCCAAATCAGGTATCGCCACTTTCAGTCAAATCTGCGCCAAAGAACTTTCTCGTTATAACGTCAAGAGCAACGCCATTGCGCCTGCAGCCCGCACCCGTTTAACGATGGCGACACCAGGTCTTGAAGATGTGATGGCTGCTAAAGAAGGTGCATTTGATATGTGGGATCCCGCAAATGTCAGTCCACTGGTGGGCTACTTGGCATCTGAGCTGTGTGAATTTAGCGGCGAAACTTTTTATGTACAAGGCGGACAAGTGACGCGCGTTCAGACTTGGGTGATGGCTGAAGAGATCAACCAAAATGATCGTTGGACAATTGAGGGTCTTGCGACTGCGATGAGGGCTTTAGTTCCCAAGAGTTGAGTGCTGGGGGAAAGGCCCGTGACGCAACAGACAAAAATCACTCGGTGATGTTTTTAATTTCTTCGGCAACCTTGGCCGTGATATCACTCTGAGGAATTGACGTTTGCATGGCCATCATCTTCATCATGTCTCCAGCGACTTTGATTTTGCCGCCCATGAAGGCCTGCATCGCTGCTGCTTGATCATTGAGACCAAAGATCGCTCGCGCCGTCGCCCAATCGGTGGTGACCGTTGCATCTGGGTTTTCTAGTGCTCCCAGTTCAACTTCCATCTCACCCGAGGAGGTGTCCATGTAGGAATTGATCGTGCCATCACCGAATGGAACATCTGTGATCACCTGGTTGATGCGAATGACCGCAGTGATTTTTGGGGCTTGGCCGGCGTACTTGGCGCGGATCGCCTTAGCGGCGTCCATCCATGATGTGGAGAGAAAGGGATAAGTCATGTCAGAAATCTTAGTCCTGCATCAGTTCTCGGAGCGCAGCGTGATGGTACTCGTGGTGACATCGCTCAAAAATGGGCCGTCAATCTCGAATCCTGCGCCCGAACCACTGGGCAAACGCACCTGACCAGACTCTAAACGAATCGGCTGCTGGACAATGTCTTGCTTCCAGAACCGTTCCGAGGCCGAGATGTCGCCCGTGAGGGTGAAGTTTGGCAGACCCGCAAGGGCCACGTTCATGGCTCGTCCGATGCCAGTTTCCAACATTCCTCCGCACCACACCGGCACCCCGCGTTGCTGGCAGACATTATGGATTCGCACGGCTTCAAGATAACCACCGACTCGACCTGCCTTGATGTTGACGATCGAGCAGGCCCCGCGTTCGATGGCGTCAATAGCCACGTGTGAGGAGACGATTGATTCATCAAGACAAATTGGTGTCCCCACTTGGCGGGCAATGAGAGCGTGTCCCGTGATGTCATCTTCGGGAAGTGGCTGCTCAATGAGCAACAGATTGAAGGGATCTAGTTGTGCCAGTAGTGGCCCGTCCTCGCGCGTGAAGGCGGTGTTGGCATCAACTTGTAATGGCACTTGATCACCGAAAGTTTTTCGAATGACGCGGACGGGTTCAATGTCCCAACCTGGTTCAATTTTGAGTTTGATACGCGCGTAGCCCTCATCGAGATAACCACCCACTGTTGTGACGAGTTCGTCGAGAGAGTTAGCGATACCAACAGACACTCCTGAAGGAACGAGTTCGTGGATAGATCCGAGATGGGTGGCTAACGAGACATTGTTTTCGCGAAGTTGAGCATCAAGAATGGCGGCTTCGAGAGCAGCCTTGGCCATGCGGTGGTCTTTGACAGGTCGAAGAATCTGCGCCACATCATGGGCGGACATCGCTCTGCTACGAAAAGCGAAGAGACGCGGAATCAAGTGATCAATCATTACTCGCTGGGAACCCTCAACATATTCGTTGGAATAGAGGGGTTCGTTGCCAGAGACGCATTCGCCCCAACCGACAGCATCGTCGGTTTCCACGCGCACTAATAAAATATCGCGATGGTTCTCGGTACTAAATGATGTGCGAAACGGGGTCACTAAAGGTAGAGAAATTCTCCGCAGTTCAATCGAGTGAATATTAATTTTCTTCAGATCGTCAATCATTACTCATCTTTCGGACTCAGGACGTATGAACCATCGCTGGTAAAACTACAAATCTCGTGGGTGATCAAAGCATCACTGAGTTGCTCACGCATGGTACGTCGCCAATGGCGTGCCGCCTCAGGATCAGTATGTCGCAATGTCACAATATCGGGTGGAGTTGGAATCAGCAATGAAAGTGCATTCGGGGCAGGTTGTCTCCGTGGGCGATGAGTATCCCACCGCGCGAGAAGTCGGTCAGTCTCATCGTCGCCATTGATGTCATCATTCAGAGGTCCGTAAAAATTCTCATGAAACTCAACTGCTTCGGCACCTAAGTGGGCAATATTGAACCAGGCGTTGCGTCGCACTAGTGGGTCAAAAGTCCAAGTAATAGCGGACAATCCATTGTCAATGGCCCACTCTCGCTGATGTTGTTTGATGAGGGTGCCGATGCCCATGTTTTGCATGCCAGGCAGCACTCCAGCGATGTGCGAATGCAAACACCAATCTCCGCGATGGCGAGCCAACATTCCAAATGAACATCCGATCATCAAGCCATCGGGCGAATATGCGCCGACAATATACCCCCCACAATGTGCTAGGGCCATCAGATAATCCGAACTGACCATGTCGCCCGCTCCCGATCCCCAGACTGATTGGGCGGTCGAACGTAAATTGTCCATGTCGTCAAGTCCGGTGAGGGGACGAATGGTCGTCAAGGTCATGAAATGAGCCTAGAGGGTGACAAGAAACCCCCTGTGACGAGAGTTTTGAACGAAATGTCAAATGCGTTCGTCAGTGAATGCCCTCAGCGACCAACATGATGGGTATCTATGGCACGCATCCTTGTTTCCGAAGAAATCGCCGATGGTGGTCTTGACCGTCTCCGAGCCGCTGGACATACCGTCGATGTTCAACTAGATCTCACTCCTGAGACACTCTTGGTGGCTCTCAAAGGGGCCCACGCGCTGATTATTCGTTCAGCCACACAGGTGACCGCAGAGGCTCTAGAACATGCCGATGAGTTGATCGTGGTTGGTCGTGCAGGTATCGGTCTTGACAATGTGGATGTTGAAGCCGCTACCCGACGCGGCGTGATGGTTGTCAACGCTCCACAGAGCAACATTGTTTCTGCCGCCGAGCACACCATGGCACTACTGATGGCCTCAGCGCGCAATGTGCCCCAGGCCCATGCTGCTCTGAAAGCAGGACGTTGGGAGCGCAGCAAATGGGAAGGTGTCGAACTCGCCGACAAAACTCTCGGGGTAATCGGTCTCGGTCGCATCGGAAAGTTGGTCGCTCAACGCGCTCTGGCGTTTGGCATGCGACTTGTGGCTTACGATCCATTCGTCTCCGAAGAGCGCGCTCGGCAGATGAGCGTCGAAATGTTGAGTCTTGACGAAGTGATGGCCCAAAGTGATTTCATTACCGTGCACTTGCCGAAGAACAAAGAGACTAAAGGAATTATCGGTCGTGAGATTTTGGCTAAAGCAAAACCAAATCTGCGCGTCATCAACGTGGCTCGGGGTGGCATCGTTGACGAAGCCGCTCTCGCTGATGCAGTTCGCTCGGGTCAAATCGCTGGAGCAGCGTTAGACGTCTTTGATGTTGAGCCATGCACAGACAGTCCATTGTTCGCCCTTGACAATATTGTCGTGACTCCGCACCTCGGAGCCAGTACTCGCGAGGCGCAAGATAAAGCTGGCGACACCATCGCCGATATGGTCAAGTTGGCATTAGCAGGCGATTTCGTACCCTTTGCAGTCAATGTTTCAGCAGCTGAAGCCAATGAGACATTGCGTCCGTACTTACCTCTTGCCGAGCGCCTCGGTCGTTTATTCGCGTCCCTCGTGGGAGGCATGCCACAGCAACTGGAAATCATTGCCGAAGGTGAAATCGGTGAGTACGACAATCGTATTTTGACATTGAGCGCTCTCAAGGGTTTCTTCGGGGCACTGAGCGATGAACCAGTTTCGTATGTCAATGCTCCGCAACTTGCCAAGAACGCTGGTGTTGAAGTACGCGAAACATCTGGGAGAGATTCACACAACTTCGTCAACCTGATCACCCTGCGCTCTGAGGGTCACAGTATCGCTGCTACTTTGACGGGTCGAAATGGTGAGGCGCGTTTGGTGATGATTGAAGATCACGCAACTGATGTTCCACCTGCTGCCAATATGTTGTTGGTACGTAACGATGACCGACCAGGTGTGATCGGCGTTGTGGGAACCTTGCTTGGTAATGCTGGCGTGAACATCAACAACATGGATGTGGGTCGAAGCTCAACGGCGGGTTCGGCATTGATGGTCATTGCTCCATCGGGAGCGGTGCCTGATTCAGTATTGGCTGAGTTGCGGGCAGCACCTGGAATTATCAGCGTTCACGCATTAACAGCCTGAGCAATTTCATCGCCTGTGGCAATGGCGACGCGACGCGCTTCAGATGCAAAATCAGTTCCGCTTGAGGCGTACAAGATGGCCCGCGATGAGTTGATCATCATCCCTGTGCCGCGCGAATCAAGACCGGCGGCAACAGTTGCCGCCACATCTCCGCCCTGAGCGCCAATGCCGGGTACCAAGAGGGGCATGTCGCCGACGATGCTGCGCACTTTTGCTAATTCGGTTGGGTAGGTGGCACCCACCACAAGGGCAATCTCACCCATTTTGCTCCAACGATCATTGGCCATCTGCGCTACTTGCTGATAGAGCGGTCCACTGCCCGTGTCCAACATCTGTAGATCCCCACTACCGGGATTCGAGGTGCGACAGAGCACGATCACACCCTTGCCCGAGTGTTCCAAAAAGGGTTCAAGAGAGTCGGTGCCGAGGTAGGGATTGACGGTCACCGCATCTGCTTGATAACGCACAAAGGCTTCGTCCGCATAGCGCTGTGCAGTGGGGCCAATATCGCCGCGTTTGGCATCGAGAATCAGAACCACATGCGGGTGCTGTTGACGAATGTGAGCACATAGCTTTTCTAGTTGTTGTTCTGCTCCAATGGCCGAGAAATAGGCGATTTGCGGTTTGAAGGCACAGACCACATCGGCCGTGGCGTCAGCGATCTCGGCGCAAAAGCGAAAGATTGCTTCAGGGTCGTTGGCTAGATGGGAGGGAATTTTCTCTGGATCAGGATCAAGTCCAACGCACAACATTGAGCCACTACGAGCCCACGCTGCAGTCAGTTTGTCGTGGAATCCCACGAAGCGAACTCAGCCTTCAACCGTGATCGCTGCTGTCGGACAGAGATCTGCAGCCTGCTCAACTTTTTCGCGCAGTTCTTCACCTGGGTTCTCCAAAAGAACATAGAGGTATCCGTCGCTACGAACCTCAAAAACCTCTGGGCAGACTTGCATACACGATCCTGTTGATGCACAGATGTCGTAGTCAACTGAAACCTTCATAGTGTTATCTCCTTGGCTTTAAGCGCACTGTAAATCTGTTCAAACCTTAGTCGGCGATGGCCGCGGTATGGCGTTCGTGAGCCGAGAGAACGGCTCGCAATGAGGCCGTCACGGTGTTTTCATCGGTGCCAACGCCCCACAACACGTCGCCCGCCTCGTTGATTGTTTCAACATAGGCCACGGCACGTGCTTCTGATCCCTTGCCAATTGCATGTTCGGCATAATCCACGACATCGATGTTGGCTTCGAGACCAGTACGCATAGCAGCGACGAAGGCGTCAATGGGTCCGTTACCTTCACCGCTGATAGTCCGGTGCTGGCCATCAATGATGAGTTGTGCAGTAATTGTGGTGCGACCGCCGCCGCTTGAGACGCTACGCATCTCATGGCTCTCTAAGGCGAAGCGTGGGGCCTCGCTGAGATACTCATTTTGGAAAGCCGTCCACATCGTGATCGGACTGATCTCAGTGCCGAGATCCTCGGTGATGTGCTGAATGTTTTTTGAAAACTCAATCTGCAGACGACGGGGCAATTCAAAGCCGTGTTCAGACTTCATGACGTAAGCCACTCCACCCTTGCCACTCTGACTATTGACGCGAATCACAGCCTCGTAGGTGCGACCAAGATGCTTGGGATCAAGAGGCAGGTAGGGCACACCCCACTTGTCGTAATCTGCTGGGAGTTTTTCGAATCCTTTTTTGATCGCATCTTGATGGCTGCCACTAAATGCGGTGTAGACCAAGTCACCCACATAAGGGTGCCGAGGATGCACGGGGAGACGGTTGCAATATTCTGCCGTTCTGCGTAATGCATCGATATCGGTGATATCCAACTCGGGATCAATCCCATTGACGAAGAGGTTCATCGCCAAATTGATGATGTCAACATTTCCGGTGCGCTCACCGTTGCCGAACAGGGTTCCTTCGACACGGTCTGCGCCAGCCATCACTCCGAATTCTGCGGCGGCCACTGCACACCCGCGATCGTTGTGTGGGTGCAAACTGACAATCACGCAATCGCGGTTCTTGATAGTGCGACAGAACCACTCAATGACATCGCCGTAAACATTGGGGCTATAGCACTCAATCGTTGCCGGTAAATTCAGAATTAAAGGCTTTTCGGGAGTCGGTTGAATGACGTCCATCACTGCTTCGCAGACTTCGATGGCGTATTCGGGTTCGGTCAGGGTAAAACTTTCTGGTGAATATTCGTAGCGAATATACGAACCAACCAACGTGCTCTCAAGTTCTTTGCATTTGCTAGCGGCGCGCACGGCGATGTCTTTGATGCCCTCTTTATCCAAACCGAAAACGACATCACGTTGCAACGGATTCGTTGAGTTGTAGAAGTGCACGATGGCCTGTTTGACGCCCTGCAATGATTCGTAGGTGCGCTCGATTAACTCATCGCGGCTTTGTACGAGAACTTGAATAATCACATTGTCGGGGACCAAGTTCTCTTTGATTAACTGGCGCACGAAATCAAAGTCGGGCTGGCTCGCCGAAGGGAATCCAACTTCAATTTCTGTGAACCCGATCTTGCATAGAACATCGAACATGCGACGCTTGCGTTCGGGGTCCATGGGGTCGATCAAGGCCTGATTGCCATCGCGCAGATCAACTGAACACCACAGCGGTGCCTTCGAAATCATGGTGTCGGGCCACGTTCGGTCTTTGAGCACGATCGGGATGAATGGCTGATATTTGGAAAATGCCATTCGGTTTTGGCCGGCATTGACGAACTGAGATGGGTTTTGAGTATTCATGGCGCTCCAGTTGTAGGAAACATCTTTATGTGGTGGGAGTGAAGATCGGTTAGGGCTATGGGTGGGGATCGTCGGAGAAATGAAAAAACCCCGGCGCTGGTGCGCACGGGGCTTTGGCGAACGCGTTATGGGGCGCTCACCCTACGTAAGAAGGAGGCCGATCAAGTTGCTCACACTTGGGACGCTACACAAACGCGACGAAGCGCGCAACGGTTAGTCACAAAGTCTGTTCTGGCCAATTGCGGCCACGGGCTCATCGAAGGGCGTTGGGCGGTCTCAGTCGCTGTATACGGAGGTCAAGCTGGCAAGTTCTGCATCAAGCAGTGCCGACTCGACCTCAGCAATAACGCTGCGCCAGTCATAACCAAGACCCTTGCCTGGGTAGGCCTGTTCGGGTGAAAAATCGACGGTACTCACGGTATTTATACTCTGTTGAGTGCTAGGGGTCGAGTTGTTACTCATTGGTCGGACCTCCCGGGTTTCGTCTTGTTGTTGGGGTGTGATTATCACTCTGCTTGTGGGGCCGTAAAGAAACGGACTGCGGGAACCTATAGACATTTGAGGTCAATGTCTATGCTTTTGAGGATATTTTTCGTCTATGTGACATACGCTATACTCACGAAGGAATCCCCAGCGTGCGCTAGGTGTTGACTCAATAGTCCGTGAGAGTCTTGGTGAAATACTCACGAAAAAAATGGAGGACCCGTGATGGGCACAGCAGTAGAACTTTCAGGCGAGAACTTCGCCTCCGTGATTGAGGCAAATGACCTCGTTTTAGTTGATTTTTGGGCCGCATGGTGTGGACCGTGCCGCCAGTTTGCTCCGATCTTCGAAGCGGTGGCGCAAAAGAATCCGACTGGGGTCTTCGGCAAAGTTGATACCGAGGCCGAACAAGATTTGGCTGGATCCTTTGGCATCCAATCAATTCCGACATTGATGATCTTTCGCCAGGGCATTCTGATTTTCAATCAGCCCGGTGCTCTGCCCCAGCATGCCCTTGAAGACTTAGTCGCCAAGGCCTTAGAACTAGATATGGATGAGGTCCGTCGAGAAATTGAAACCCAGCAAGCGGACCCCTCATAAGCTTTTTAAAAACGGGCGGTGAGCGAGTGCTAGATTTTGCTTGCCGCTCCCACACAGGCGGCACCAACGACCTGGATGGCTCGAGCTCCACCGCTCGCCTCTGGGTCGTTGACTTTTCTAGGACAAGGCGATCTCGCTAGTTGCGCTGACTTTGACGTTGCCTAGGGTCTAGTTATGTCACAGAAAAGTAGCCACGGATTACCGATAGTTGACGCCAGCGAAGTCGGCATGAGCGCCGAACGCTTAACGAACCTCGATAAACATTTTAAAAAATATGTTGACGAGAACCTGTTATCTGGTTGGGCTGTGACTGTGGCCCGTGAGGGCAAGGTAGCTCATTCGGCTAGTGGAGGCTTGGCCGATCGTGAATCGTCAAAGCCAATCGCCGATGACACGATTTACCGAATTTTTTCGATGACTAAACCAATCACCGCGGTGGCCGCATTGATGTTGTGGGAAGAAGGATTGTTCGAACTCACAGATCCGGTGTCCAAGTTCATTCCCGAATTCGGCGAATCAAAAGTATTTGAGGGTGGATCATTTCTGCGACCAGTTTTAGGTCCGCAAACAAAGTCCATGGAGATGTGGCATCTTTTCACTCATACCGCCGGCCTGACATACGGATTTATGTATCAACATCCCGTCGATGAGTTGTATCGTCGTGCTGGATTGGAATGGGGTTTTCCGCGCGAGTTGGATTTGGCTGGAGTGTGTTCCCTGCTGGCTCGCCAGCCGTTGTTGTTTCAGCCCGGAAGTGAGTGGAATTACTCAACATCTATTGATGTTTTGGGACGTGTCGTTGAAGTGATCAGTGGTCAACGTCTTGGCGATTTTCTGCAGCAAAGAATTTTCACTCCCCTCGGCATGAGCGACACTGCATTTTATTGTCCAGATGAAAAGCACGATCGCTTGGCTGCGTTGTACTCGGCTCATGCGAGAACGCGATTAGCTATTCGCGCTGATGCTGTTGATCGTGGAACTCACAAGATGCCAGCTGCTGATGGCGGCGGTGGGGGTCTTGTCTCCACAATGGGTGACTATGTGCGATTTGCCGAGATGCTTCGCGGTGGTGGAGAGCTCAACGGTCAGCGACTTCTCTCGCCACGTACCGTTGAATACATGGGAAGCAATCATCTTCCGAAAGATGCCGATCTCACTGCCTTCGGTCGCCCATTGGGTGAAGCCAATGCCTACGACGGAATCGGTTTTGGTCTTGGAGTCAGTGTCACCATTGATCCAGTCGCCACCAAGACAGCAGGCTCATTCGGCGACTTTGGTTGGGGTGGGGCCGCGGCAACTTTCTATTGGGTTGACCCAGTCGAGGATTTAACGGTGACCTTTATGACTCAACTGATGATGTCGCCACACACCTTTAGTCGTCAACTCAAGCAGTTGGTACACCAAGCCTTAGTCGATTGACGAGTACGATTTCGCCTGAGGTGACCTGATGTTTCAGCCAATGGCCAAAGATGCTCGAATTTATGTGGCTGGACATGGCGGGTTGGTGGGCAGCGCCTTGGTGCGTCGGCTGGCTGGCGGGGGATTCACGAATATCCTGACAGCGACCCGAGCACAACTTGATCTGCGTGATCAGGGTGCGGTGAATACATGGTTCGCTAACAATCGTCCCGAGTATGTCTTTTTGGTTGCTGGAACCGTGGGTGGCATTTTGGCTAATAGCACGCGTCCAGCAGAGTTCATTTATGACAACTTGATGATTCATGGAACAGTGGTTGAAGCCAGTCATCAAGCCAAGGTGAGCAAACTTTTATACCTCGGAAGTTCATGTATCTACCCGCGTGATGCCACCCAACCAATCACCGAAGAACAACTCTTGACGGGCCCGCTTGAGCCCACTAACGAGTGGTATGCCGTCGCCAAGATTGCTGGTATCAAGTTATGTCAGGCGTATCGTCAGCAATACGGATGTGATTTCATCTCCGCGATGCCGACCAACTTGTACGGACCTGAAGACAACTTTGATCTCACATCAAGTCATGTGTTACCTGCTTTGATTCGTAAGTTCCACGATGCCAAACAAAGTGCCGGCAAAGAAGTTGAGATTTGGGGAACAGGGAGCGCGATGCGTGAGTTCTTGCACGTTGATGATCTGGCTGATGCTTGCCTATTCTTGATGGAGAATTACAGCGACGAGATGCACATCAACGTCGGCACTGGAGTCGACTTAAGTATTCGCGAATTAGCGGAAAAGGTTCGACAAGTTGTGTATCCCGCTGCCGAGTTGAGATTCGACACGTCCAAGCCTGATGGGACACCAAGAAAAGTTTTGGATGTGACGCGTTTAAACAACCTTGGATGGTCGCCGAGTTACAGCCTGGATAGTGGGCTCGCCAGTACCTATCAGTGGTTCTTGGATCAACGAGATAACCACACCGCAATGCGCGGCATGAAGTAGCAACGACTAATTGACTTGTCGGGTGTGGCCGACCCAGTAAGGCTCACGGAGTTTGAACTTTTGCAGTTTGCCCGTTGCCGTTCGTGCAAGTTCGCTGCGAAATTCAATGCGTTTCGGACATTTGTAGCCAGCCAACTTGGTTTTAACGTAAGCAATCAGTTCGTCTTCAGTCAGCGTTGACTCTGGACTCTTGACCACGAGAGCCATGACTAGTTCGCCCCACTTTTCATCGGGAACACCAATGACTGCGACTTCATTGACTTCAGGGTGTCCGAAAACGGCATCTTCAACTTCAATGGAGGAAACATTTTCTCCGCCAGAAATGATGACATCTTTTTTACGGTCACTGATTGCCAAGTAGTTTTCCTGATCAATGATTCCTCCGTCACCGGTATGGAACCACTCGGTGGTATCTGGACCATCACCAACAGCGCGAATTGCATCGGCTGTCGCAGTTGGTTGATCCCAATAGCCCTCCATGATCACATTTCCACGAGCGAGAATTTCTCCCTGTTCGGAAATCTGCAACTCAACACCCAATGCTGGTGAACCTGCCCGAGATAATTTTTGAGCGCGCTCGGCGGCGGTAAGCGAATCAAATTCCTCGCGTGTGCGATTCATAGTAAGGAATGGAGAGGTTTCGGTTAAGCCGTACAGTTGCACAAACTCCCAACCCAATTCGGTCTCCATCCGCTCAATCGTTTTTGTGGGCGGGGGAGCGCCGGCTACGACCATGCGCACCCGACCTTGCCCAGGAACTGGCCCATCCCACGAGGCGGCAGCTTCAAGAACCATGTTCACCACGGCAGGAGCGCCGCAAAGCATCGTCACCCCGTGTTCTTCAATGCGCCGTAAAATTTCCGCACCATCAACTTTGCGCAAGATGATGTGTCGCCCGCCCATGCCCGTGACGGCGTAGACCATTCCCCAACCATTGCAATGGAACTGCGGCAAGGTGTGCAGATAGACATCGCGATCATTGACACCCATCTGCCAACCAAAGGTGGCCGAGTTCAGCCACAGGTTGCGATGTGTCAGTTGAACACCCTTCGGGCGTGCAGTCGTGCCACTGGTGTAGTTGATTGTGGCGGTGGCATCTTCGTCGGGAGCCCATGATTTCGGCTCAATGTCGAAACGCAGTAGGGCGTGATCGGACTTGGCGCCGATCACAAATTTGTATTCGCATTCAACGTCGGCCATCGCCTGTTCAAGTTCGGGGTCGACCAATAACACCCGCGCTCCTGAATGCTCGATGATGTACTTGACCTCTTCTGCTGCCAGACGAAAGTTAACGGGAACCAAGATTCGTCCAGATCCCGAGACGCCGAAGAAAGCGGTAAGGAGGCGCGCCGAGTTGTGCGAGATCATCGCCACGCGCTCGCCCACGGCGATGCCGAGAGAATCGAGGCCAGCAGCTTGGGCCCGCGCCCGCTCAGCCACTTGGCGGTAGGTGAGAGAGCCCCAGGACTCAGCCGGCTGGTCGGGTTCATCCACGACGGCGATCCGATCGGGGTACAAAAGCTCGGCTCGGCGGATGTGATCAACGATGGTGAGAGGAACACGCATGACTTAAAGAGTAGGCAATCTGAGCCACTTGGCTCATTAACGAGGGCCGATAAAGCCCGATATGGCTCGCTTGGGAGATACCCTTGCGTTCAACATGAGTGAATTTGCCCCCCGCAAGGGAGCGCCACGGAACAAGCGTCGTCCGCCAGGTTCCGCCGGACAAGAAGAAGTTTCCGGCCCCGCGCAACCTTTAACCAGTTTTAACGTTCTCCCGCCAGTCGAAACTCCTACCGGTTTCGCCAAACTCGGCGTACCGCCTGAAGTTGATGCTGGTCTCGCCGCTGCTGGCTTCGCTAATCCGTTTGCGATTCAGATTGAGGCCATTCCGGTGGCAATGCAAGGTCACGATGTGTGTGGTCGGGCAAAAACTGGGTCGGGTAAAACGTTGGCCTTTGGTGTGCCGATGCTGTCGCGTATTTCTAAGAAAGCCGAGCCGATGAAACCTCTCGGCTTGGTGTTGGTGCCAACCCGTGAGTTGGCAGTTCAGGTTGCTGAAGTTCTCGAACCTCTGGCGAGACACTCTGGTCGTCATGTGTTGGCCGTCTACGGTGGCGCAAGTCGTCATCAGCAGGTTGAACACATGGCCAAAGGAATTGAAATCGTTGTTGCCACGCCGTTGCGTTTGATTGATCTTCTGAAGTCAAATGAAATTGATCTCTCCGCCGTGGAAGTGGTCGTACTTGATGAAGCCGATCGCATGGCTGACGATGGTTTCACACCGCAAGTTGAGTGGGTTTTGCGCCGTTGCAGCGGACGCAACCAAACCATGTTGTTCTCCGCCACTTTAGACGGCGATGTCGGTCACTTGATTCGTCAGTTCATGACTAATCCGGTTGAGGTGGCCATTGATGCTGCCACTGACACTGTGGGAACGATGCATCATCTGTGGCTCGCGGTGCACCACATGGATAAAGAGAAAGTTGTGGCTGCTATTGCGCGTGGCGCTGGCAAGACAGTTGTTTTCTGTCAAACAAAACGCCTATGCGATCGTGTCACCGACAACTTGGTTGGTCTGGGCGTTAATGCTGCAGCAATTCATGGGGACCTAGCGCAGCCTGCGCGCGAAAAAGCGATGCGTCGTTTTGCTGAAGGTTCGCTGAGTGTTCTCGTTGCGACTGATGTGGCGGCTCGTGGCATCGATATTGATGACATTGCTGTAGTGATTCATTATGAGCCTGCTAAGGACAATAAAGATTACTTGCACCGTTCTGGACGAACTGCTCGTGCAGGACGTGATGGTTGGGCTGTAACTTTGGCGGAATATAACCAGCACACTCAAGTAACAATTCTTCAGCGAACGATGCGAATGCCGATTACGAATTCAATTGAAGTGTTCAGCAACAATCCGATGCTGGCCAATCTCGCCGACTTCCAAGCCGACTAATGTTGTGGTTCTGGTGCTGGATAGTGCCATATATGGCACTATCCAGCACCAGAACCACAACGCTAGTTACCGCATCGTGGGGGTATTCGCACACTTTGGAGCATGGACTTACAGGGGATTCAAAAGCTCGCTTCAAAACAGCATGGACTAATTAGCCGCCAGCAATCCGAGGATTTTGGCCTATCCCGTCGAACTTGGTTTCGTATGAATTCCGATGGGCGACTCTTGCCGAGACATCCAAATGTCTCATCTCTATTTGGTTTTCAGGAAAATTGGTTGCAACGTGTGGAAGCTGCGGTCTTAGCGCTTGATCATCGGGGAATCGCCTCACATCGAACAGCTGCCGTACTTTGGGGCGTATGGACGCTCGATGAAACCGATGAAATTGAGGTTATCAAGCTTGGCCGCAGCGGGCATCCTCCTCTTGAGGGAGTGAAAGTACATTCCCCACGAGACCATCAATCAATAGCACCCTTAAAAATTGAAAATATTCGAGTAACAAATGCAACTCGAACGATGGTGGACTTTGCTGCAGTCGAACCTCATTTGATCTCTGATCTGGCTGAGCGGATGCTTCTTGCAGGACACGTTGAACACCATCACATTGTTCGTGCAGTTGCTTTGCACTCTGAACGTGGCCGCGCTGGAGTGGGTCCGTTACGCGAATTGCTCGCGCAGTGGCCGTATGGGACCGGACCAGCCGAGTCAATCCTTGAGATGAGGATGCAGAAATTACTTTCTCAAACTGAATTGCCGCCATATGAAATGCAGGTCGTTATAGGGCCCTACAGAGTTGACTTTGCATGGTCAAGATTTAAGGTCATTGCCGAGACAGACGGTTGGGCAAAAATCAAAGACTTGGCCGCAATTGAAAAGTGGATGAAACGTGACGCCTATTTGCAATCACAAGGTTGGCTCGTGCTGCACTTCAGTTGGCGTCAAGTGGTGAAACAGCCAGGTCAAGTGGTGCGAACGATCTTTCAAGCGTTGGTCTCACGGGGCACGCCAAGTTGTGGTTCTGGTGCTGGATAGTGCCATATATGGCACTATCCAGCACCAGAACCACAACATTAGTTGGTGAGCCAGGATGGGCGTGTCGACTCGAAGGAGGTGATCTCGTCCGAGTGACTCATCGTGATTCCGATGTCATCGAGACCGTTCAAGAAACGGTACTGATTTTGTGGCTCCATAGGAAATGAGGCGGTGAGACTAATGCTCGCCACTTCGACTGTTAGACGTTCCATATCAATAACGATTTCCGTTGCCTCGTCAGCCTCAATGGCTGCCCAAATCTTTTCAACCGCATCAAGCGCCAATGCCACAGGAGCCAAACCATTTTTGGTGCAGTTGTTGCGGAAGATGTCGCTGAAACTCGGTGCGATCACTGCTTCAAATCCGTATTGCTGAATCGCCCACACTGCATGTTCGCGGCTTGAACCGACGCCAAACGATGGACCAGCAACCAAAATCGTGGCCGAAACATAGCGCTCATCATTCAGCACAAAACTGCGATCGTCGCGCCATGTGGCGAATAGGCCGGCTTCAAATCCGGTCCGCTCAACGCGCTTCAACCAATCGGCCGGAATGATTTGGTCTGTATCAACGTCGCTACGACGCAAGGGAATTCCGGTACCTGTGAGAATGCGAACACTTTTCATGAATTTTCCTTCACGTTAAATCTGCCTGAATCTAAATCTGATGGGGTTGCGAAAGTACCTGCAACGGCAGTTGCAGCTGCAACTTCTGGAGATACCAAGTGGGTGCGTCCACCACGGCCTTGACGACCTTCAAAGTTGCGATTACTAGTGCTCGCTGAACGCTCACCTTGAGTGAGTTTGTCGGGGTTCATCGCCAAACACATTGAGCAGCCAGGCTCGCGCCAATCGGCGCCAGCGGCACGGAAGATCTCATGCAGACCCTCGGCCTCTGCTTGCGCTTTCACCGAGTGGCTTCCGGGTACAACCATCACTCGTGGCACCGTGACGGTGCGACCCTTCATCACTGACGCTGCAGCCCGCAGATCTTCGATGCGACTATTGGTGCACGAACCAATGAAGACAGTGTCCACCTTGACATTGCGCAGCAATGTTCCAGGTGTTAACCCCATGTATTCCAGTGCACGGGCCACGGTTTCGCGCGTTGTCGGATCAGCGAAGTCATCGGGGGATGGGATAGGCGAGTCAATACTGGCAACCTGTGCTGGGTTAGTTCCCCAGGTCACATGAGGAAGCAAAGTGCTGGCGTCGATGACGACCTCTTTGTCAAACTTGGCACCTTCGTCGGTGCGCAAAGTTTTCCAATTGGCGACAGCGTTATCCCACTCGGCATCCTTAGGCGCGTGAGCGCGACCTTTGAGATAAGCAAAAGTAATCTCGTCGGGGGCAATCAGTCCTGCCTTGGCGCCGGCCTCAATGGTCATGTTGCATACGGTCATGCGACCTTCCATGGACAGCGAGCGAATTGCCGAACCACGAAACTCAATGACGTAGCCGATGCCACCGGCGGTTCCGATCGTGCCGATGATTGCCAAGATCATGTCTTTGGCAGTCACCCCAGCGGGCAAAGCACCATTGACTTCAACGCTCATCCATTTCGGGCGACTTTGCGGGAGAGTCTGAGTCGCCAGCACATGTTCCACTTCGCTGGTGCCAATGCCGAAAGCCAGCGAACCAAATGCTCCGTGAGTTGCTGTATGACTGTCGCCGCAGACGATGGTCATGCCAGGCAGGGTGCGTCCCTGCTCGGGCCCAATGACATGCACGATGCCTTGTAGCGGGTTGCCCATAGAGAACAGTTCAACACCAAACTCTTTTGCGTTCTCTCGCATCACTTCAACTTGACGCGCAGAAATTGGGTCCGCAATCGGAAGATGGATATCAGCAGTCGGAACGTTGTGATCCTCGGTGGCCACGGTCAGATCGGGGCGACGAATTTTGCGACCGCTAATACGTAGTCCTTCAAAGGCTTGGGGACTCGTCACTTCGTGTACAAGGTGTAGGTCGATGTACAACAAATCGGGTTCGTCAATCGCTGCATGAACGACATGGCTATCCCAAACTTTTTGGGCCAAGGTTGTGGGGTTACTCATGATTTCCTCATATCGTTGTTTCTCACTATGTGAGATAGTAGTCTCGCTGTATGGACAGCATATCGGGAGTCGGAGTCGTTGACAAGGTCGTCGCCGTCTTACGTGCGCTTGAAACGAACGGTCCCTCTTCATTACTTGAACTTCAACAAGCCACAGCGCTACCACGCGCCACTGCTCATCGCTTGGCCACTGCGCTTGAGGATCATGGTCTGATTCGTCGCGATGATGAGGGGCATTTTGCCCTCGGTTGGGGACTGGTCAGTCTCGGACGCGCGGCCTCGGCGGTGTTGCCGCTTATTGAATTAGCGAGACCAGTTTTAGATTCCTTGCGGGCAAAAACTGGTGAATCGGTTCAGCTGTATGTCCAAGAAGGTGATGCTCGACGATGTCTAGTGTCTCTTGAATCTCCACATGGTTTGCGGTGGATCGTGCCTGAAGGTTCACTGTTACCTCTTGATGCCGGTTCGGCAGGACATGTTTTGTCTGGCGAGCGTACTGACAAACACGGATGGATTCAATCGGTCGGCGAACGTGAGGCTGGCGTGGCCTCGGTGAGTGCTCCTGTACTCAACGCGCAGGGAAACATCATTGCTGCAATCAGCGTGAGTGGCCCGATTGAACGACTGACCCGCCGGCCCGGCGAGCGTCATGGAGCGGCGGTTGTAAGAGCCTCGAAGAATCTTCAAAAATTCTTGTAACTTCTTCACCAAAATTCTTATAGATTCTTCGCCGTTGCAGTGATTCCGCGGCTCAGGTTTGTGCATGCCATCATCACCACACCTCATTTGTTCCTACGACGATGTCCTGCACGTCGCCGAAGAGATAGACCTTTTGGTCCATGCTGAATTAGTCAGCCCGTTCAAGCTCGATAAGGCCCGCCTATACGGCCTCAACAAAAACTCTGTACCTTCGCTATTGGGGGAAAATGAA
>CALGTP010000161.1 GCA_937902105.1 uncultured Actinomycetes bacterium | reverse complement strand
CAAACAAAACCAACAACTACACGGAGACTCAGAACTCTGGGAACTCCCAGTCCAATTCCTCACTGGACATAGATGGACTGTGATGGTCCACAACAAAACGACGACCAAACAGATCAAAGCCATGATGTGTCAAACGATGCCCAACCTCTCCCCAAGAAATCTTGCCATCGCCACCATTCGACAACGAGCCAACATGCCCCCTGATCCAACAATAATGGCCGACTCCATCGAAGCTCGAGACTTTGACATAACATTCCGGAATACACTCTTCGTACTGTTTCGTCTACGGGGAGGGGGTAAGGGAGGCGGCTCAGAAGTGGCCCCAGGAATAGATGATACAACGCACACATGTACTGACTTACTAGAAGCCACCGGCCTCGACGAAGAAGAAATCGAAATCCAGGAGACGAAACCCACCACAATGATCTCGAATATCAAACTCGGACCGACCTCACGTAGTAAACATCGACAACAAACGTCTCCGACAATACACTGGATCGGAGACACAGACGTCCTGGTCAAAGGTCCAACGGACCTTGTCATCATGTGCATCAATGCGACGGGTAAAATGATCCCAACAAATCTAAACGGAAAAATTAAACCGGACAATCGACTAGATCCTGCCATCAAATTAATAGACGACAGAACCGCAGACATCATTGTCGTCACCGATGCGCAACTCACAACCGCAGGAACCCAAAACGTCCGGACATACCTGCGAACCATACACTCAGACAGTTACCCGATGTTCGGTACCACCTCAAAAGATGTCTCGAAAATGGAGTACTTGATAGCAGAACAAACGGTATGCCAAACACTCCCAGGGGGCACGATGATCCTTATGCATCGTACACTCGCCTGCTACCTGAAATCGGTAGCGGCACACTATGCCAATGGACGTATCCTGCACGCACAACTGGACTTCAACCAGTTCACGCTAAATATCATTGGTATCTATGGAGTGTCATCACCACTGTCGGATCGACACAAAGACGCTATCTTTAGTGACACAGCACAATCACTCAATGATCTTCTCAAATCAATACGAAGCCAGCTCACAATCGTGTGCACCGACTGTAACAGCGTCAACGATCCCATCGACAGGGCATCAGGAACAATGCTGCCATATGATACAGACCAACGGGCAATAGGACAAATCCTGAAGTCTGCCGGTTTCCTAGACTGCTTCCGAGAAAGGCACCCCCTAACACGGGCATACTCGTTTTACCAACAACAAATACCAAACAGCCGGATTGACAGCATCTGGATCAATGGCAACCTTCAACTATATCTTGGTGACGAAACACCAAAAGCAGCAATCGCAACCAACACCGGAGACCTCACCATCGACCACCGCCCAGTGGCAATCCGCCTTAACCTAAACACGCCACTGGACAACACCCGCAACCTATCGTCGGTCATTGCCATGGGCCTCGCTCAACGCCCCCGCACGGTCTCAATGACGGCAACAGCCGAAAAGAAATGGAAAGCGCTCATCCACAACGACGACATCATGGCATCACTCACAACAAACTTCCTGAAACCCGCGGACGACACGGAAACCCGGGACTCCGCTGGCAACACAATCACCATCAACTACGGAGACAACAATGCTGTCGCAACATGGACGCAGATCTCGAGATGGCTCAACACTCTTAACTACCCACACTGGACATTATCAGAAGCCGCCATTGCCTCAGCCAGCGAAGAATCGCGACGAGCTACCCCTGAAAGCAACAACGAATACGTAAGAAGACATAGAACACTCATCACAGAAGCCACATCAGGCCTACTATCTCTCCTCCACTCCAACGTCAAACTAAACGGCTCATTAACAAACCTCGACCTAACACATATGCGACAACAAGCCCACAACAGAGTTGACACTTGGCTACAAGGACTACACCAGGCATGCATCCGCGCACACACCAAAATGATTCTAGACAAACAAAGACGAGACCACACAAAAAAAGACAACAGTGGAAAATTACTAGCCGCAATTCGAGACTTGCAACTCGTACTCAAGACACCCGACGGAGAAGCCTGGGATAACTCCGTTGACCTCCAACAGCGCCTACGCACACGCCTTACAGCATGCGAAGATTTAGGGCCGGGGATAGATACATTCCCGATCGGTGAACCAAAACCTAAATGGCTCTTGTGGGAAGCCAACTACCCAGGGGAACAAGGGGAAGGCCTCACGAATTTACTAACACGCCTCGCAGCTCAAAAAGGAATCACAGCCCTAAACGGTGGAGTCCTGCCACAAGCGCGGAATTCGTTCTTAAAACATTCCACAGATAAACAACTGAAATCGATGAACACCAAAGCATCTGGAGGAAAATGCCAAGGACTCATGATTGGAAAAGATCAAGACACAGGCTTACCAATCCCTACTACGCAACACGATGACCTGGTAAAACATATCCAAAAAAATCTACAAGACCTTGCCAGCGAAAAAGGCTCTGGATCAGCAGCCTATCCGTCGACAAGCGCCCTACATCGCATCATCTACAACACAACAGTCGACCGACACGGGAGCAAAGTGCTCAGAGCAAAAGTGGAGACCGATATGCTCGACTGCCTACAACAAGTTCTATCAGACCTGGACCAACTACACGACTCACTAGTCATCGGAGACCCCATAACGGCCATGACCGTGGCATGGCAAAACAATCCGTCCGACTCTGAAAACTTACTAAAAAAACTACATTTCTGCCCAGAACCCCTGGAACTCAACGCCATACTAATCAAAACCGCAAACCGCATGGAACAAGAAGCCATGAACACCTGTTTTTCCAACATGGTAGACCAACATACGCAAGTAAAAAACGAAATCCTCGACACAGCGCTGTCGGTGGCGGTGAACAACCACAACAACCAAACACGCGAACCACAGCTCCCAGACTGGGACCCC
>CALGTP010000160.1 GCA_937902105.1 uncultured Actinomycetes bacterium | reverse complement strand
CGAGTTTTCGCCTCATCATTGTGATAGGTGAAGTCATTGCCCATCTTGTTTTTGAAATACAACGTTCCAGGTGAACCCTGCTGGACTCTTGCACCGGCATCATCAACGATGATCACTTCAACTGTCTCAAGTGGCTTGCCGACACTGCCGCCTTTTGCCAACCAGTCCGTCGATGAAACTGTGGAGATGATGGAACCTTCTGTGCTGCCGTAGTACTCCGTGATCTTGGGTCCCCACCATTCAATGAGACCACGCTTCACAGCAGGCGGGCATGGAGCAGCACCGTGCCAAACAGTGGACAATGAAGTCCCGGAAAAACTCTCTTTGACTGAGTCAGGCAAGTCAAGTAGACGCTTCATCTGAGTGGGTACCAAATGCACGTTGGTGCATGAATAGCGGTCAACCATTTCCAGCATCGACGCCGAGTCATACTTGTGTTGCATCACAACCGCAGAGCCACCGATCATCGGCAAGAACGAAAATGCCCATTGAGCCGAGTGGTAGAAGGGACCGCACAACATAGTGCGCCCGGGAATCGGCAGAAATTGGGAGAAGCCGGCGGCTACTAATTGCATAAAGTCAGGGGTGATTGACAAACCACCCGATAGTGCCCCACGAACGCCCTTTGGTCGCCCCGTCGTTCCCGATGTATAGAACATTGGACCGCCGAGCATTTGATCAGTTGGTTCGTCGCTACCACCCGATGAAATCACCGCCTCGTAGTCCACGAAACGAGAATCTGATCGCGCTGCGGAATCGCTCGCGGTGTGAATACCGACAATCAACTTCACACTGCGACCACGCTCATCTTTGAGCGCCGTCAAAACTGTGGCTTCAAAGCTTTGATCAACTAATACGGCTACAGCATTGGCGTCTTCATACACATAGGCCAATTCATCTGCCACCCAATGCCAGTTCACGGGTACATAGGTCCAACCACCATGAGCACAAGCTTGGGCGATTTCGAACCACTCACATTGATTGCCAGCAACGACAGCCACGGTGTCGCCAGTTTTCAAACCTGCTTGGCGCAAACCGTTGACTAATCCGTTAACCCGTTGATCTAGTTCTGCCCAACTCACACTTCGTTCTTCGTCGATGAGAGCTATATCGCTGGCACGAATGTCAGCGTATGTCTTAGTCAGAACTGCCATGGTCTATGCCTCCAGAGGAAATGCTCAGCGAGATAAAATCGTGACGCCTGAAATGCCAGGTGCCCCGTAAACATGTGTGTAAGCCACCTTCGGATCGTTAGGGACTTGACGTGCGCCGGCCTGTCCGCGCAACTGCAGAACGTTCTCGTAGACCTGGCGCAAACCAGATGCACCGACAGGTTCACCGTTGGCCAAGCAACCGCCATCGGTATTCACGGGGAACTTCCCACCGATTTCAGTCTCACCGGCCTGGATCATGAACTCCTGCTCGCCGTGCTCACAAAAACCATTCTCCGCCATATGCATGATCTCGGCACCGGACTCTGTGTCTTGCAGTTGAGCGACATCAATATCTTCTGGACCAATGCCAGCCATTTCAAAAGCAGCCTTGGAAGCGTCCACTGTTGGACCAGCATTGTGCTCAAGCGCAATCGACGGAGCTAACACTTCAAAACTTCCGAAGCGACGACTACGCACAGCAGCAGCCTTGAGATAGATCGGCTTATCGGTATACAAATGTGCCTTATCGGCGCGAGCCAAAACGAGTGCCACTCCACCTTCACCTGGCGAGCAGAACATGTACTGCGTCAAGGGATAGGAGAGCATCGCCGAATCAAGAACTTCTTGTTCAGAGATTGGCTTGCGTCGCCA
>CALGTP010000159.1 GCA_937902105.1 uncultured Actinomycetes bacterium | reverse complement strand
CCGGAGGCGAACGAGCACTGGCATCGTTGCCCGCAGCGGGATTCGCATTTGTCTTCGTCGGTGGCTGGATATCGCTGGCCTACCGCATCCTGGTGTCCCGGTTAAGCGTTCTCACTCCTCGCACCGTTCTTGTGTACCTCGGCTCTTTTCTCCCCCTCACCGTGGTGCAAACATTAATCAATCAGTCGCTGTTTCAGTCGCCTCTGGAGCTCGCCGGAGTGCTCAGCGGAGTTGTGCTGAATTACCTGAGCTTGATTTCTCTGTCGCTGCTCTTTTCTTTATCCAGCCAGGATTCGACGGAACGTTCACGGGGACGCTTCGTCTTGTCGAATTCTGGCGGGATCGCCAGTTGGATGCAGGGTGAGTGGGGGCGAGCAACCGTTCAGGCAATTCTTCGAAACGTCATGCACCATCTCCACGGCACGGTGCAAAACAGGGTGCTCGCTCTGCGCCTCAGCGCCGGGTCGCAACCCGCAAAAAGTCAGCGGGAACTGGAAACAGCAATTTCAGAGATCATCACTCAGGCAAAAGCAGAATTCCAAAGCTCCCAGGCCCGCCCTTTTCAGGAGCGGGTTGAGTCGCTCATCGCTGAGTGGAAACCCATCGCGCAGGTCACGGTGAATTCCCGTCTGGGGGACATGTCAGACCTCAGGCAGGCGGTGCTGTTTATGGTGATTCAAGAGGCAGTCACCAATTCAATTCGGCACGGGCTTGCGCGCTCGGTGACCGTCTCTCTCGACCCGCATGACTCTGAACGACGGGTCCTATGTGAAGTTGTCGACGATGGAACCGGGCCCGCCCACAAAGTTCGAAAACTGGGTGTTGGGCTCGGCTTTCTTGCTGCCTTGAGTGAGGGGTCGTGGAGTTTGGGCACCCGGCCAGGTGGTGGCTCGCGGCTAACAGCGACGTTGTGGTGTTAATCAGAACGGTCCCATAGTTAATCTAAGTTATCACTTTGAGGTATAGTCTCCTTACCGCGAGAGTGACAGTCGCGGGGTTGCGCTCAGCGAGAGGAAACACCAGACAATGGACCGAAAGCGGACAGTTACCGCCGTCCGCATTGGGCTCGCCATCATCGCTCTCACGGCACTAATTTTGGGAGCTTCCTCGGATCTCGTGCTGTGAAAGCAAGACCACCAACACCACGATTGCCAGAGAAAGGACACCCTGTGTCTCCCCAGCTTCTACCCGAACCATCGCATCGAGTGCGCCGAGCCGGAATAGCCCTCTCCCTCCTGACAACGCTGGGCATTCTCGCCGGATGCAGTGAACCCATCACTTCCGACCCAAAGCCAAGCCTCGACAATGAGTCGACACCGTCGACCGAGCAAGCGGAGAGCCCTTCGACCCGAGTCGACATTCCCACAGGGCTCGAAGCGAGAAGTTTTGCCGAAGGTATCGATGACGCAGAGTTGCTGTCCTGGGTAGAGGCCGCCATCGCTGAAATGAAAGATCCACCCACCAGCTTCCTTGGCCTTATCTGGCCGATTGGCACCCAAATCGACGATGATCCAGACCCCCAGCTGTTCGATGGCGACATGTTCCGTGAACACACGCAAGCACTGACTGACGAGGACCTGGACGCGACCGTAGCGACCTTCCGGGAATGGCAATCCAACCTGGTGTGTGCCGAAGATATTGACGACCGAGAAATGGAAGACGGCGCGAAAAGAGTTGAACGCTGGATAACGGGAGGGGCAGATGTCGCGACAGCGCCTGATCCCTGTTTTAGAGCCCGATCAGGCGTATACGCGTGGCCAGAGGGAGTCAGTAAAACCACGGCAACAGAAGTGTGGTTCCACGAGGCCTACCACGGCCTCTCGAATTACTTGATTCGCCAATGCTCCGTTGCCGAAAACCAGCCCGAAGAAAAATATGAGGGTATCCGTTGGTTCGCGGAAGGGACCGCAGAATACTTCGGCAACTACATGGCCGCAAAGATAGAGGGACGCGACGATTACGTCCAAGTCATCTTGCGTAAGGCATACAACGATTACCGCGGCGACCCGGGAGCGGACTTCAATAACGCGTATTTCCAAGCCGCAGGTATCCAACTCATGATTGAGCGGGGGACCCTCGATGCTGAAAAAGTCAAGGATGGAAGCTACTTCAATGACTGCGCGTACATGGAAACTTTTGACCCCGGACAAGCAGAGCCTCAATACATTGCCGAGAACTTCGGCCAGATTGTCGAGTCGGGTGGACGTTACCAATTTAGTGAGGACGCGATCAACGGCTAAGGCTCTGGCCCAACGATGCTCCTCCCCGAGAACCTGACCGGGAAATCCCCGCGAACAACTGAGTGCTGGCTGCGCAAGACTAGGCGAAGGGTCGCTCGGCTATTGGGCAAGTGATCTCGTGTTCACGAATATCGACGGCTCTCTACCGAGTCCGAATACTTTGCTAAAGCGTTTCCGTAGAGCTCTCGAGCTCGCTGAGTTGCCGAGAATACGGTTACACGATGGACGGCACTCATACGCCGCCTACGCGCTTGAGAGTGGGGTCTCGGTTCATATTGTGAGCCCGCGCTTAGGACACTCATCACCATCGTTCACCTATGACACTTACGCAAAGTCAATTCCCGCCGCAGACCGACAAGCCGCGAGCGTCGTTGAACAAGCTCTATCGAAACTCATTGACGCTGATCGAGGTACGCGAAAAGGACGCGAGGTACGCGAAAAGGACGCGAAAAGGACGCGAAAATTACTAATCGACAAGAACAAGAAAACTCGTTGAGTCCGTATAACCCAATAAATATGGGACTACGCGAACACGAC
>CALGTP010000158.1 GCA_937902105.1 uncultured Actinomycetes bacterium | reverse complement strand
TTGGCATAGTCTGCCACAGTGCCCTTTTGCACCGAGAGGTTCTCCAACACTGTTTCTGCCAGGCAAACCTCCATTTCTTTCTGAATCTTTCTAGCATTCATTCTCCTGCACTTCTTCCTCTTTGTCCACCTCGCCGCACGGGAGACCGCCTTTTCCGCAACCAGGCTGATGGCCTCCAGGCCCAGCGCTCCGCTCGAGGTGAGCGTGCGCGCCACCAGGCTCATGGTTGGGGGCGCCTCCATGGTCAGAAAGCCACCCTTCACATGCTGCCGGATGTTCTGCTTGATCGTGGGCTTCACCGCCGCTACGACGAAGTGCTCTTTTCCTTGTCTCAAAGCTGCCTGCCGAAAATTGTCTTTTCTCCTTTTCACCATGGCGCCGATGCTTGAAGCCTCCGTCTGCGTCTCCTTCTGGAAGTTCCGGACCATGGTAGTGGGGATTAAGAATCCCAAGCTCGTGCGTTGTAACCGGCCCCCCCGTGAGATGCCTCAACCTATTTGGCAAGGCCTTCTGAGAGCCTTCAAAAACGCGGGAGCCGGGGTCGGCGAAATTGAGTTCACTGGCGATCCACCTGACACATAAGCGAATGCCTGTGCTAATGCAAAGTGCTCCAAGCCTCCTCAACAAAACAAGCAACTTGTGATCAGAACATCTACCCTTGCAAATAGCCAGAACGACCGACATGTTGTCACATAGCATAAGAATATCACTTTGATGCGACTTCAAGTTGCGACTGATGTGACGAAGGGTACTAACAAGTGCACGACATTCCAAAACATGAATTGCCTCTTTGTCTTTGAAAGGAGATCTCCACATGAATTTATAATCGGCAGGTACAAGAAGTGAGTTGGGAATTTCAGGGAAATGTGGATCAACAATGGTGTCGGGGGGAATCTCCCCGGGCACAGATGAACAAACCGTGAGAATATCGTGCAGCGGATCTCTATGTAACAAACCTGAAACCCGCGCAGGAACACTAACCTGATCTGAATGCCTGAACCGCCATCTCTCCTGATGTTGAATAGTTCGAAAAATATCATCCGAATCACAAGCCCCTCTGACAACTGCGTAACCCGACAAGCAAGCGTCACTGACATAAACAAAAGGGCAAGTTTTTTCGTTGATTTCTGCGTAGCAAAGCGGCAAAATGCCTCTAATGATCCGCAGCTCCTTCATGACACTTGGCCACAGCTTCTGCTGCGTGAAATAGGATTCATGGATAAAAGTGTAAACATGCTGCAGAACGCTCATGCTCAAACGAAAAAGCAAGCACAAGGAAATGATGTGTCCAACAACATGCTCAAGTTGTTTACCAGTTACAGGCTGCCCACGCATAAGCTGTGCGAGGCCAGCCCTGAGACGGTATAACCTTTCAGGGGTGGGGCCAACTATCATACCACACCCATCAACACGTCCACCCAAAGTGACACAAAACTCAGTAGCTTCGATGACCTCATGAGTAGCCAAACCTTCACGTATGAGTTCATTTTCAACAAGGCTTCTATCTCTATTTGCAACAACCTTTGAAAGGCTAATGTGATTTCCATTGTCCGCGTAAATCATAGCAATTGAATTGTCACGGGCAAGGCTGGGCGGTGAAGTGAAATCCTCCAAGAACTGTGTCATTGGAAGAACTCTGTGCACTACTGTCCGGAGGGCCTCCTGTGCAAGGTAGAAGGCCCATGAAAAACCCATGGGTAAAACACTGAAAGCCGGGGAAACCATCTCGCCAGCAGAGAAAGAAGACAACCCTGCTGGCACATCACCTTTGAAAGCATCCACCAAATCTTCAAACAGAACTTCTGGTAGACCAAAGTAATCAATGAGTCCCTCCGGAATGTTGAGACGGAAGAAGAAATCCTTGACATCATACTGGCTGACAAACATCTGTTCACCACGAGGTACACGCAAATGACTGAGAGCCGACAAACTGGTATTGTTTCCGCTAGGTGGCCTGCGAAAAAATTGGTTGCAACGCCTAGCGTCCAAAATGAGCCGTAATTTTCCGTTTTTCTTGAGCACAAAGAAAATCCCAACGGTACACTTGACTCGTCCAGTTTTGCGGAAAGTTATGACACCACAGTTGTAAAGTTCAACAAGGAATTTCAAATACTCTGCACGATTGTTTTTGAGAACAGGATCGAAATAAGTGGGGGGAATACCCTTCTCGGTTTCACCTGCATACTCCTCTGAACTGAGTAACATTTGTGATTCATAATTTTCTAAAAATTGATTTGCTCGACCATGCATGCGAATTAACAAATCACTACCACTACACTGATCTTTAGGAAGAGAAACATTGCCTGCAACATACTTTCCAAGACTACCTGCTGATCCTACACTATCACCGTATTGGGAGTCAGCCCCAAGCAGCGCCTCCAGGGCTGCCTTGGGCAAAATTGGAACTGATGAACCGAGAGAACTATCATCCGTTGCTGACCAAACCCTATCTAAAACAGAGCGCTGACTAGGTGAACAGGGACGGTGTGAAAAGGTTGCATCTCCACTCATCA
>CALGTP010000157.1 GCA_937902105.1 uncultured Actinomycetes bacterium | reverse complement strand
CGCTTCGTCGCGAATTTCTACCCAATTTGCAGTCCATGTAATAAGTGTCGGAATTGCTTGAGAGAAATTCTCGGGGAGTGTTGTGCCGTTATGGGCGACTATCACGATCTTGGCATTTTTAATAATTTTCGAAAATGGGACCGATGTGTCACCTATGTCAATCGACGGAAGTTGGTTTCGCCACCACTTTTCAACAGGGTGGCCAACCACATGTTGTCCAAGATGTCGTCGTAGCTCTAGGGATTTTTGGATAGTTGATGGCAGTGATTGCACCAGAAGACCAAGATGGTCAAGGTAATTTGATGTTTCTGAAATGTCTGTGTATGCCGATCGTGGGTGAGACCAAAGCTCATCAGTTACGAGTAGAGCTCGTGACCGAGTCCTCTTCTGTTTTCTACGAGATCCGACGGTTGTTAGAATTATTCCACCTACAGATCTTGTTGAGGGCCTCCAGCCCCAAGTGAGATACGTATCCGAAATGGATTGTTCATGGCGCTCGGCAAAGGAAGGGAATCTGGAAATTCCGTAGTAGCCACCATGCTGTCCAAGGATAAGACGCGAACCATTTTCTGTTGCATCGGCGACCCACGCATTAAAGACATCGTCATAAATATGACGGTTAGAAGTAAAAATCGTTTTTGGACTATTTGGAAATCCCATTCGACGGATTGACATTCTTAGGGTGGAAAATCCCTCAAGGAATGAAGTAGGAAGATATTCCCTAACCAGTCTGATAAGAAGTCTTTCGACATCACTGGATTGGGATTCATTAAACACCAATTTTTGACGGGCTTCGTCGTCGGCAGGGATGGCTGGCAGATTGAGAACCCGGAGTCGTTTGTATTTCGAACCGAGCCGAAGTTGTAATAGCAATTCTTGCATCCGAGGCAAATAAGTCGCAGAAAGGACGTAACCAGAAAGTTTCGATGATTGTTGTTTTGGATGTACTCGTGCTGTTCTGGCGGTACTAACAGGTGATGCGATATGTTCGGCACTTGCCTTATTCCAGAGATCTGCGTAAACCAAAGAATTCCATTCTGTGGATTTAGTCAATGAATGAAAATCTGCAGTGTCGAATGGGGCACGCCTGCTCTTTATGCCATCAGCGTAAACAAGTTGTATGTCGGGATACATTTCTCTCAACTTTGTAACAATAAACATTCTGCTGATAAGCATGTCAATAAATAAACGAAGCCATGATCCCGTCAAAATCTCCCAGTACCTCACCGACTTGTTGCATTGATGTGCTTGGTTTAGTGCATCAGCGATCTGTGTATTCAAGGAGTCGTGCACCAATTCAGAAAGTTGGAAGCAGCGAAGTTTGTTTTCGGAAGAAACTGCAGTGTCAGCAATTTCATACGTGTATTTATCCAGCAGAGACTCAGTGTTATCGGGAAGACAAAACGTGCCAATAAACACGAGGTGTCCTGTTTCGGGCCACGTGGTTTGGTCCGTTGTCGTAATCAAATAGCTGGTCAAGTAGTACCTAGTTGAGTCGTTTGAAGCCAGAATCGCAGACCGGGCCGTGCAGCAAAGACATCACGTCTTTGCCGTCCTCACACTGTTTAATTGTGTGAAAGATGGGATTAAGTAATGAGAAGTATTCGTCAACAACTTCCTGCGTGTGTTCGGTACAAACATAAACACTATTTGACGCAAGGAACCCTTGATTAAGCATCTCTTGTGTAATGAGTGTTTTGTATGCAAGAGCATTCGGCAACTCAAATGTGAAATTGGTGAGAGATGGCAAACCCCCCGTGGTGATTTTCAAATCATGCTGTTTGGCCAGATCATGCCAGCGTTGCGTGATCGCTTCGCCGGTTTTGGTGATCTGTGACCAGGACTCGGTGCGACTCATCACGTCAAGAGTGGCAAGGGCGG
>CALGTP010000156.1 GCA_937902105.1 uncultured Actinomycetes bacterium | reverse complement strand
CAACACGGCGCTCCTAAATACGGCGCTGTGAAAGTGACGCGTTTCGAAGTAAGCCGAAGTAAGCCGAAGTAAGCCAAAGGTAAGCCCGTAAGCCGAAGTAAGCCAAAGCACACGAAACGTCACTCACGGTTTTCCCGACTGTGTTTCGACACTTGCAACACGTCGATCGTTGGAACGTGGCCGCCATAATGGCCGCGGTCCTTTCGTCGAGCACCCAGACCGCAGGACCAGGCAGCCCCGCATACTCAACAACGCCGTATACGGATCTGCATACGACATTCAAAGACGCGATTGACATGATCGTCGGCACCACACAGCTTCTAAAGGAGCATTTGCCACGTGTCGTCGAGCTTTCTGGCGTCGATCTGAAACAGTACCTGATCTCACCTTGCGCCGAAGGTGCAGCAACCGCCCAATGTCGCGCAACCAATCTCCCGCCCACTCCCGAGATATCTAGATTGATGGTGGAACAACGTCGTCAGCTTACCGAAGACATGCGCAAAAGTGCGAAGCGTGTCGTGCTAGTCACAGTGAACGTGAGGTCTTATGGCGTGAGCGTGAGCCTCGAGATTTTTCAACGCGCACAAGTACAAGGACACCTGGATAAGGCAACATTACGGCGGCGGTAATGTCCTGCGTCCACGCCATCCAAATATCAATCCAATCTGCTATTTGTATCACCACCTTCAGTGCATCGATGGCCAGCTCGCGACGCAGCTAGACGAGTGCGAAGAGTACCAGCCAACTGAAGATGAACCCGACGAGGATGACCATCAAGTGTACGAGTCGGTCTTGGCCCTTTACAATTCTAGCCTGCTCCTCAAGCTCGTGGCGATTTTACGATCCTGCTCCACCATGTATTTCCATACGACTGGTAATGGCTGCGATGAACAGGGTCATACCCATTATCTGTCGTACATCGTACATCAGATCCAGAATCGCAGCCATCGGAAGAAGAAGCGCACGTGCGACGTATCCATTGCCACCGGCAGGGACATCTTCGACAACTGTGAACCGGCGGCAAAGCGTTCAAGGTACGAGGACGACAACTACAGAGCCGGGCAGGACTCGAGGCAGGACCGCTACTTGGTTGATTGCGTCACCTTCCCACGTGAGGAGTCGACATTCCTACGCAACCTCATGGTCATGTGATGGGAACAGCAAACGAGTGAGTCAGCATATGTGCAGTAAACTAGAGAGAGCGGTTACGCGGCACCGGCCGCAGGGAGTCCTTCGATATGGTGCGAGGCGCAGGCGGAGGCGCGGGCGAGCGCACGCTCGAACCGGCTGGTGGACCCCCTGAATTGCGTACAAAATGAAACCTGCTTTCTCCGACACTTGCAACACAAGAAGCTAATTTGTTATGACCGCGATGCCGCGTTACCACACACCCCAAACTGCCCCTAAAC
>CALGTP010000155.1 GCA_937902105.1 uncultured Actinomycetes bacterium | reverse complement strand
GCTGCGAGACGCGCTGGCCGACCGAATCGACTGCGAGGAGTGGCATGACCCAATCGAGGAAGCATCGCGGCTACAACAGTCAACGCATCGTCGCCGACTGGTTCACAGTCAACGGCTGGACCTATGCGGAACCAGTCGGGGCGGGCCGAGCGGGCAGTGACATCACCGGGATGCCAGGCCTGGACATCGAGGTGAAGGCGAGGCGCGGATTCGACCCGCTCGCCGCCATGCGACAGCAGGAAGAACGAGCCGCATTCATTGACATCGCGTTCGCGATCCTCCGCATGGATGGTCAAGGGCCGGCCGTGATCGGCGGGTGGCCTGTTGTGATCCGGCTGGACCAGTTCACCGAACTTCTTCGAGCCGCAGGCTACGGAGAACCACCAAGAGAATGCTTGCACTGCGCCGTTGACTAAACCAACGATCATGCAGCTAGAGCAGGCGCAGCGGGTAGCCGAACACTTCGACATGACCGTTGAAGATGCGTTGAACCTCCCGGCGAGCATCCTCGCAGTCTTCGACCGTCGAGCCGTCCTCTACGCCAAACGAACCCCATACACACAACCTGAACGGAAGGAAGAATATGAGCCTCAAATTCTCGACTGGTAACCATTCGTATCACCTTGACAAAAAGGCATGCCCCGGAGTCACAAGCCTCCTCGGGAAAGGTCTACCGAAACCGGCGATCCCGTACTGGGCCGCGAAATGCGTCGCCGAGTACGTCGCCGACTATCCCGACGGTGTGGAGACGCTGCGGGGGATGGGTCGCGAACCGATGGTGGCCGCTTTGAAGGGCATGCCGTGGCAGAAACGTGACGAGGCTGCAGTAAGGGGCACCGACGTCCACGCGATCGCTGAGCAAGTCGTTCACGGTCAGCAGGTTGATGTCCCGGAGCATCTCCACGCGCACGTACAGGGCTACGTCGACTGGCTCGACGCTTTCAAAGTGGAACCGGTACTCACCGAACGGAGCGTCGGCAACCGAACCCTGTGGTACGCGGGCCGCTTTGATCTCATCGCCGACATGGGTGGCACTCGGTGGATGCTCGACGTCAAAACATCGAAAGCGGTCTACGGCGAAACCGCCATGCAAACCGACGCCTATCGGAACGCTGAGTTCTACGTCGAAGAAGATGACCCCGAAACCGAACTGCCCCTTCCCTTAGGCATAGAACGGCTCGGGGTCATCCACGTCACAGACTACGGAACGCAGCTGTACCCGCTCCAGTCCGACGGCGCACCGTTCCGCATCTTCAAGCACGTCGCATACCTCGCGAAGAACGCCGACATTATCAAAGGATTCATCAGCGACCCAATAACCGAGATAGGTGATCTGTCATGACCGTAGCAACGTACGAACCACAACACAACCAAGATCCCACAGGCGGCAGGCTCGTCGCCTGGGCATCAAGTCTCGCCGCAGCGCACAAGATCGGCGCGGCACTGTGCAACACATCCTTCGTTCCCGCGACGTTCAAAGGGAAACCTGAGGAGGCGGCAGCGGCGATCCTGTTCGGCGACGAGATCGGATTGACACCGACCCAAGCGCTGCAATCCGTGTATGTGATCAGCGGGAAGCCTGCACTGTATGCGCGGGCGATGGTTGCGATCGTTCTCGCCGCAGGCCACGAAGTGGAGACAGCGGAGAAGACTGACAGCACCGTCACCGTCCGAGGTCGGCGGCGTGGCTCCGAGAACTGGACTGTTGAAACGTGGACGAAGGAGCGGGCGAAACGGGCGGGCTACACCAACAACAAACGGTACGAACTGGATCCGCAGTCAATGCTGTACGCGCGGGCCGCATCAGACTTGTGCCGACAGATCGCACCGGATGCGCTCGCAGGTATTGGGTACAGCGTGGAGGAGCTGGAGATTGAGACAGCGCGCGTCACCGTCACGCGCGCCGACCCGCCGAAAGTCGTGAAACGGATCAGTGCAGCACCGACACCAGTAGAGCCAGCATTCGACGAACCGCCGGTAGGCGTGGACGTGGCGACCGGCGAGATCGTTGAAGCGGTCCTCGTGGAACCTGAAGTCGTGGAGACGGTCGCCGTGGAGACGGCCGACATCGTCGAGGCTGACATTGTTGAAGAACCGATCGTGGCTGTTCGGCTCATCAGTGACGGGCAGATGCGGAAGATGCGCGCACTCCTCAACAACATCGGGATGAAAGACCGAGCCGCGATCCTCGAATACGTCGGTGGAGTCGTCGGCCACGTCATCGAGTCGTCGAAGCAGCTCACACATGAGGAAGCCAACACTGTCATCAACGCGCTCGCGAGCCTGGAGTCGCTGATGATGACACCGGAACCGCCGATGGATGAGGGCTAGGCAGGCACGTGGCTAGAACATTCAATGCATCAGATCGGTCAGCTCTGTACATAGCGGCCGACGGTAAATGCGAGTCATGCGGTGATGAACTGCAACTTGGCTGGCACGCCGACCACGTTCACCCATACAGCAGGGGCGGCCCCACCGACGTCATCAACGGGGCCGCCCTATGCCCACCCTGCAACCAACAGAAAGGCAACAAGATTATGACAGACCCACGAGACAGATGGCAGGCAGAGACGTTTGAGGCGTTTTTTGAACTGCGCAAAGACAGTTTTTTGATTGATGCATGTCCAGGCGCAGGGAAGACACGGGCCGTAACGAATATTTGTGTTGAAGCACTGAGGCGAAATTGGGTCGACCAAGTGATCATCGTTGCTCCGACGCTAGAGGTGCAGAATCAATGGGCGGAGGACTCGCATGAGCTTGGTCTTGACCTAACCAAGAATTACAAGAATGGTCAAATGAAATATCGCTCTGATGCTCATGGAGTCATCACTAATTATCAAACAGTCGCAATGTCTCCGAAAGATTGGCTTATCCTCTCGACCCGCAGTAAGAGATCCTTGGTCGTGTTTGATGAAATACACCACGCTGCAGATGATGAGACAAAGCCGTGGGGAACAGCTCTGATGACAGCGTTCAATCAGGTTACCCATCGCATCCTGTTGACTGGTACTCCATTCCGCACCGACGGGGGTCGAATCCCTTGGGTCACGTATGACTCAAAGAACAGCATTTGCGACGGCGGAATCACTACTAGGCAAGCAGTTGAGGAAGGAGTCATTCGCCCTATTCGCATTGTGGCTATGGAGTCTGAAGCCAAGTGGAACAAAGGCGCAAAGGACTATGTTGAGACTGCGGCGACCGTGAAACAGGCCGACCAGTCGAACCTTCTCACTGCATTCTTTGATCCCTCGGGCAATTACATGGACACGACATTGAGAGGGGCTGATGATGAACTGACACGGTTGCGTGAGATGCGACCGAATGCAGGCGGGCTCATCATCGCCGACAGTAAGGAGAATGCAGAAAAGCTAGCTGCACGTATGTCTATCATCTGTGGAGAGAAAGTAGAATTTGTTCACTCGGGCGACCTTGAGGTCAAACCCTCCGAATTGATTGATCGTTTCAGAAACGGCAATGCGAGATGGATAGTCGCCGTTGACATGATCAGCGAAGGCGTGAATATCCCACGCTTATGCGTCGGAGTTTACGGAAGCCGCAAGATGACGAAATTGTGGTTCCGACAAATCGTTGGTCGGTTCGTTCGTCAAATCGGCGATGACGTCCTACCAACGTTGTACATTCCAAATCTCCCAGATCTGACGAAGCATGCTCGCGAACTGGAGGACGAGCAGGAAGCTGGCCTTAAACAGCAGCAAGAAGTCATCGGGGAAAGATATCGACAAGAACAATTTGATTACGATCCGACCATCGTGCTCGGGACATCAGATGCCGTGATGAATCAAATCATTGAGCGAGACGACACGATTGAAGACATTGAACTACGTTCAACCGAAGAGCAGATGATGCGAGCCGGTATCCCCATCAACGGTACAAATGTCGCGGACTTCGCTAAATATGATCGAGCGGCTGCTGGCTTTGCTGATCGCAACTCATCGAAGCAGAGCCCAGCCAAAAGACCACGAACCTCTACCAACGATGAACTGCTCAAGAACCTACGAGACCAAATCAACATTGAGGTCAATAAAAAGGCGAGACAGACAGGCCAAGAGCACAAGCAGATCCATGCGTTTCTCAACAAGCAGCAGAGCGACACGCTAGCTACTGCATCCATCACCTCTGCCATGGCAAGGTTGAAATGGTTGCGCACATGAATCTAGATCCGCGTTGGAAAGAAGTCCAGGCCGTGTATCGGGCCGCTAGTGGGGCAAGCCATGAACTCATCCCCGCACTGGCGAAAATTGTGGAGACCGAGAACTGGCGAGAGTTCATGCGACCCAATCGCGGGCTCCAAACCTATGCGACATTTGCGCAGTTCTGTGATGGCGTGCTCGGTCTATCCGCTGAAGCCATTGAGGCGCTACTGAATCGCTCAACCGCGAAGCAAGCGGCGCGTCTGGTCACGAAGGCGATACGTGAAGGGGTTGAGCCGTTGCAGACTCACGGCACAAATCGTTGGGCTGATGATTCTAGAGTTGACACTGTCAACTCTAGAATCTCCCAGGGTGGCAACGACCCTAACTACTGGCTTGCGCGGCTCAAACGAGACGCGCCAGAGCTAGCTGCCGAAGTCGTTGAGGGCACCATCAGCGCATACGCCGGAG
>CALGTP010000154.1 GCA_937902105.1 uncultured Actinomycetes bacterium | reverse complement strand
TATGGTAGCAGTAGTTAGTAGTAGTAGTGGTGGTAGTAGAAGTAGTAGTAGTAGTAGTAGTAGTAGAAGTAGTAATAGTAGTAGTGGCAGTGGTTGTAGTAGCAGTCAGTAGCAGTGCTAGTCGTAGTCGTTGGCGATGCTATGATTCTTTGGCTGAAAGTTGTGCCCCTCTGCATGCAATTTGGTTAGGCTAATTTGTTAAATTTAACCCTGGCCCTTTCGATTCAAATTACTTAAACATAGATTTACCCCTGGCTAGATGTCTGCGTGGACAACCTTTCGCAAAAGTACGGCTATGTGCGCAGGGGTATACACTTCAGAAATGAGCCTAGCAACATGCACTAAAATCATCAATGATTCTCGCGTGTTCGAGGATCTGAGAGTCGACATACATTGCGTGGCGGTGTGGGATATAAACTTAGTAGTTGAGTAACAGTCTAAAACTATTCGAAATCAGTAAGGTTCTGCCTACACCTAAAACCAATATTGTTTGCGGTTTTATCGACTTACAAACAAAATCAGCATCACCCAAGCAAAGCTACAGTCCTATAGATGTTGTAAAACAATTAAGGAACTTGACGCTGATTCTCGCCAAACAATCAAGGATAACCACAGGTGGGTCAATGAGGTAACGGGCAACGACTACCCGTGTCCACACATTTTCAAGAATATGTTGGACTTGCTTCCACCAGGTGCATTCAATGAGTGTGATGGCTTCGTTCAAAAGAGGGTCGATGTGTTTAGGGCTCCATTCATCTTGGTGCAAGCCTGCGATTCTTGCCGTCAGCAGTGCATGGTGCCAATGGATGATATAGATCTTGATTGTTCAGGACTTCCTTGCACTGACAATTCCAGAGCCAAGAAAAACATATTATTCTACGAAGGCCCTACAGGCGTGCTTTTTATCCTCTGGGCCTTGCGCATCCGTCGGTCACCGAAGCTAAAAATGTCAATCCTCGAGAACACTCCCGACACCTGGTTTGTGTTTAGTCGTTGTTTGGAAACTCGTATTGATTGCATTTGTTTGTTCTTGGACAACAAATATCAAACAACGAACTTTTGCATTACACAACATAGCACCATCCAGAATTTACTGCGACAAAGGATTTGGTACTTGCAGCTATTGAATTCCTTTTGGGCGATATCATGGATATTTTCCAGTTATTCGTAGATATGGCCGACGCAGGCTACTCAGGCACGGCAAGGTTCCGCACGTATTTGATCCTTGTGCGCAAGGGCTCTTATACTCAGCTGTTTGATCCATGCCTGCTGTACGACATAGTCACAGCAAAAATCTCGGCTTTTATCTCTACATCTCCAAAGGATTACGTAACTGCATCCGATTTGGAAGTGGCCCTAGAAGCGATTGAGGTGTGCAGAGTCCGCAAGGTTTCCCACAGGCCGGAAGAAAAGGATTTGTCTTATATCCTGAATGAAAATGAGAATCTTTGAATTTGCTTAGGCCTACTGAGTTGCTAGTTTGTAGTTGGTCAGTGTGTGCGTAATTATAAGTATTAGTCGGGTTTTGCAGACTTAGGTAGCAATGTGTCAAAATCCGAGCAGCAGCTTAGGATGCGACGTCTCCATGCGCTGGACGCAGCTTACACAGCAGCATGTGGAGCTAGGCCTGGGGATGATGCGAATTTGTGCTACTATCTTGGCGACGATCCTTCGTACTGCAAAACGTGGTCAATGCACTCTGGCAAAGTACCGACTTACAGGCTTGGGTTCTTTAATATTTCCGATGTCCGATGGAAAAACGATAGGTGAACAATAACAACAATGGGCAAATGCTGGTATTCAAACTTAGGCTGAAGTTAGTAAATAGCGCAAGTAATGATATCTGCCAGATATCACTACTTGCGCTAGTCTGCTGTGTGGTGTAAAGACCCTGTGCCCTTCTGTAGGAAGAGCAGCCAAAGTGGAAAGACATGGTTTCCTCACTACAGGCGTTGGTTAACTGGTCCTGAGAAGTTTCTTGATTCATGATAGTTATCGTCTGATAGCGCATACTTCACGCTATGATTGCTTCGACAACTAACAATGCCATAATGGGTTTGAATTAGTTGTCATTACTCAAGTTTGCGAGTGTTGGGCATACTTTCAGTGGTAGTTCTGGCTTCGCTACACACTTGATAAAACAACATAGCAAACCCAGGCTTGCTTCAGTTTCTTTCCCAGTTCGTTGGAACCAAGCTCGAATTCTTCGAGTGCCAGTGCTGCCCGTAAAGGACAGAGCTGTCTAAATTGCTAAACATATCAATTGTCGTTCGACATGCTTCTTTCGCCGAACATGAAACATATGACCATGCACTGTAGCATAGCTAGATCACTTAACACTGCGACACATAATACGTGTTGCAGTATTCAGTGATCTAGCTACATTACATAGTTGTTCAGCCGCACCTTGCAGCTTAACAGGATCCGAAGAAAGCTGGGTCGATGGCGGGAAATTGCATGGGCTTCAACTCCGTCGCCATCGTGCAGATGGTAGCCTTGTCCTGCTTCTCCTTCGGCGGAGCACAGTAGCTACAGTAGCTCCCTAAATCAGTCCTGTTGATCAGTTGCTTTCTCCGTGTGAATCTGTGACTGATTCAGCTACCATTTGTTTACAGCACAGAGTCCAAAGGGACAGGATGTTTTCAGTGTGTGTTTGCATGCGGTCTGTAGGCGTGATATTCGATTCACTAAATGCAGCCTGTGTTCAAGTATTGTGGAGTATGTCACTTCAAATAAACATTCTGGGGCCTTGTGAACACTGTGTGTGTTCCAACCAGGTACCTAGAAATCTTTACATCTCAGATCCGTGATTCTGTGCAGTCTTTCGATTTCGGAAAACATTGATACAGTCAACTCTGAGTATGACGAAACCGCTTCAGTAAACAGTCGGGATTTTAAATTAGAGGATCTGTTTGTTACATTTTAGGCTGTCCATTTGGTGTGTTACTATTGGGGGCAAATTTAAGGTGTGAGCTTAATTTCTAGACCACAATTTGCGTGTAGCTACTACTAGGCACAGCTGCACATGAACACACTGTCAATCGCTGCTCATCAGCAACACTCGCAAACGAAGCTGTTTATTTCACATTGGTTTCCAAGTGCTATGCGTATCTCACACACTTACACACAATCAAATCGGCTTGCAATCAAATTCAGTATCAGATAAACTTGCCAAGCCGAAGGGTTTAGAGCTTGGGGGTTGGACCGAGGAGGACCGCCCAAACGGGAAGTGCTTTGAAAGAGGTGAGGTGTGTGAGTGGGAGTAGTGTTGGAGCGGTGAGGCTAGGCCCGGATTTAGTGCTCATTTGTGTCGTCGTTGTTGTTGTCGTTGTTCGCCGCCGTCTTTTTTTAAGCATCTCGTCGGCGATTCTAATTGTGTTAACGAATTACTGCTTTTCCTGGCCTGGTTGTCTCGTCTTTGGCTGTTTTTGATGTTTCGTCTCGTCTCTGCTTGTCTTTGGTGTTCTTTTGTGTTTCGTCTCGTCTTTGCTTGTCTTTGGTGTTTTTTGGTGTTTCGTCTCGTGTCGGTGTGTTTGTAATTGTGGTCATAAATGCTG
>CALGTP010000153.1 GCA_937902105.1 uncultured Actinomycetes bacterium | reverse complement strand
ACGCTTTTCAGCTAAACAGCAACTCCCAAAACCCGCAATATTTTTTGGATCAAGAATACTTTGTTTGAATCTCTCGCCCAATTAGACGTCATGTCCAACTAAACCAGTTTGAGGCAATCAATGGCAGTGAGTGCAGAGGCATTGCATCATGTAACACATGTGCTCACGGAACTTAATGGCAGGGCACCTGCAGTGAATGAAGTCCGTGAGGCGATTGGGCTTGCAAGGACACGACTCCGAGCAGCTGCTGAACTTTTCAGGGTTGAGGCAGATGCTAACACTATGGCGTGGGTTTTGCAACCTATGGCGGCTTTGGTCTTTGACACACTTGCCGACGGCTCTCTCGATGATGAAGAGGTGTCGCTGGCTGTACGGAATGCCTATGTTGGTGCAGTTGCTAAGGCACGAGGAGCAGACAAATTCCAAACCATCACAACAGACGAGGGCAATTGGGCAGACATGTTGGCCATCTTGCGATCTTATGAAGGTCCGACAATGGTAATAGCTCCTGAAGTCTTTGGTTGGAGAACGGTTCTTTTCCTGGCTGGCATTGCGGCACTACTGTCGCTGATTGCTCAAGCACCAGAAAACTTGTCTTCAGGTCGTGACCGTCTGTATGCAGCATGCATTGCTACAGCATTATGGCTGGGAGTAGGGAGACTCGCTTTTGGATTGCTTCAGACCCCTGCTCCATTGGCCTCAACGAGACGCACAGTTACCATCACAGATGATGCAGTTTCAGTGACCTCAGCCTCTTCCACCCTAAAGAAGGAAAATGGTGAGCTCAGGGGCAGGCTGGAGGAGGCACTAAAGGCACAGGAGAATGAGCCACCACCTGGGGCTCCCCCCTTGCCTGCACCGGCTGACCCCCCTCCGGGGCTGCCTCTTCCTCCAGCAGCTCTGATCGAACCAGGCATCTTCCAATGCGGCGCGCCATGCGGCTTGTGCTCCATGGCATGCATCCAAGCACCGGTTCATGGAACTATGTGCTACTGCTGTTGTTGGAGCACCCCATCAGATGGTGAGCTCATCTTCTTGCCCGCAGTTGCTGCAGCTCAGACCGCTTGTGAGTTGCAACAGCAGGTCTATGCTCCATATGCGGGGGCAGTGCCTTCCCGACTAAAGGCGCAGGCAGGAAGGCTGAAGGAGGCGCTGTGTAGGGCTAACGCAGTCAAGGCAACCATGCCTCACTGGCCTACAATCTTTTGGCGCTTCGCTGAACAAGAGAAACAGATCTACAATTTGGAGCACGAGTGTCGAGCCCTCTTGATAGCAAATGGCTATGTTGGCCTTGGCACCATCTCGGCTCCCAGATTCGAAGAACTTAAGAAAGACCTTGCAGCTCTTGAGCACACTGGAGTCCCTCAGCATGGTGCTGGAGCTTCGATACTTCAAGATGCCGCCTTTGCAGGCAATGCTCCTGACGAGCATGATGGCAACTATACGAACAGGCTGCCAGCTGACCTGCAGAGAGCGGCCCCCGAGATCTTCAGGGAGATCATGTCCACAGGAGTCTCGGGGCTTCGGGGCTGGGTGTGCGAACAGTTTCCCTTGGATAAACGAGATCAGCCTCAGTTCCGAGATCTCTTCACCTCTGCCATTACAGCTGACTTTGAGCTGGCAGGGGCTAACAATGAGGGTGAGAAGATGAGGCGCCTGGGCACTTCAGACAACCTTGAAATCATCCTACGAAAGTTTGCCTCCCACATCCACTACAAGCGCACTAATGACAAGCATGCGTCTGAACGGATGCTGGGGATTCGGGCTCCTGGTTCATCTGTCGACATCGCGCCCAAATGGATGGTCGATGATGCTGGCACTTCTTCTAAACTTGAGAATCGTGCAATGGACAGGGGACGACACCAAACTCGGCAGGATCTCGGACAGGCCAAGGGGAAACCGAAGGGCAAAGGCAAGGGCAAGGAAAAGCCTGAGGGAGGAGGTGGGGCGGCAGCTGCTGCCCCGGCCCCCCAGGGCTGAGGAGTTCAAACAACTGGGGGAGGGCAGTGGCACCCCACTGCGCTCAGCAGGCCCCGATCCAGATGGGTGCGCAAATGCGAGGGGTTTCCAGAACCTCGCGACTTTGGCCTTGGGGATGACTATCCAGACTCCAGGGTCACTCCTTTGCCCCTGCCGCCGCGACCTCAGCTTACAAATCATAAGTCTTCCACAGTGCGTAAAAGATTCAAGTATCGCTTGCAGGTTTGGAGAACAGCGGTGGGCATGGTTGCTGTTGTCAACGGTTTAGACAAGGGAAAGGTAATTGACCAGATGCATTGGTCTGCTGCTCGAGATAGACACCAAATGAAGAGCACTGCAGCGGGCAAGCTAGCCACCACTCAAATTATGTGCGAGGCTGCGAGGGTGACTAGGGCGCGCCGGGAGCTTGCTCTGACAGGCGTCCAATCAGCAGCCGCAATGTTGTTGAAGTCAAGTGTTGATGCTCTTGGATATGTTAAGGTAGTTGCTCATGCGCAAGTCCCTTTGATTGCTGATAGAATTGTTGAGCCAGCTTCTCCATTTTCCATTGATATGATGGAGGCCCTTCCTGCTGAAGAGGCCTCCTTCTACGCACATGAGGCAAACGTTGTAGCAATGACTGAGCGGTCCCCCTCACTGTTTCGAGAGATTGAACAGCAGTATGGTTTTGTGGGGGGGTCCAAAGAACAATACATTAAATATTTAGCAAGAGACGATTGCAAGCCCTTGTGGGTGTGGGAACTTATGTCCACGGTTAAAGCTATAGCGGGTATCAGCACAGTCCCTAAAAAGGACAACATTGGACTTCGAAAGATCCTCA
>CALGTP010000152.1 GCA_937902105.1 uncultured Actinomycetes bacterium | reverse complement strand
CGACCAAAACGACCTACTTCTAAAAGGCCATCGGGAACATTATGAGCAATCACGGAAAGTCCGTGAGCCGAAATCAGTCGACGAAGTCGACGTCGACTTCGCGTCCATCTTTGACAGCAGCAGCGCGCACAAGTGTGCGGATACTTTGTGCAGTACGACCACGGCGACCGATCACGCGACCGAGATCGCCAGGACCAACTTTGACTTCAAGACGCAAACGATTACGTCCTTCAGTCTCAGCAACACTGACGGCTTCTGGATCGTCAACAATCGAGCGAATCACATGTGTCAACACAGCAATTGCTGTGGGCGAGGAAACTTCGTTTGGGTCAGTCATCTTGCCGACCGAATCACTTAGCGCGAGCAGCAGTGAACTGAGCCCAGGCACCCGAAATTTCGAGCAACTTCTTCACACGCTCTGTAGGAAGAGCGCCCTTCATCAACCAAGCAACGACCTTGTCATTATCAATGTTGATGACCGACGGCTCAAGACGCGGGTTGTACTGTCCGAGAATTTCAAGGAAAGAACCATCGCGTGCAGAACGGCTGTCGCTGGCGACAACGCGATAATGAGGCTGCTTGGTTTTTCCGACACGTGTGAGGCGTAACTTGACTGACATTGGGTACTAACTCCTGACTCATACGCTCGGAACCAGTCACGAGCAGACAGGGAAGGCTAACCCAGAAGTGCTCCTTCCCCAACGCCAACCCCCCGACAAGGGTGAGGTTTAGCGAGATAATGCGCTGTCAGCGCGCTGGCGGGAAGCCCGTAAAGCCACCATCGCCACCTGGCGCTTCACCGAACCCAGGTACTCCTGGGGCGGTTCCACTGAGACCGGCCATTGAGGACATCTTGCGCTTGCCCTTTTTCCCCGTGGTCATACCGCCCATGCGTTTCATCATTTTCTGCATTTCACCGAACTGCTTCACCAGTCGATTGACCTCAGCGATAGACCGACCACTTCCCATGGCAATTCGCTGGCGGCGACTGCCGTTAATGATCTCTGGTTGGCGCCTTTCGGCAACCGTCATAGACCGAATGATGGCCTCAACTGGTTTAAGTTCATCGTCGCCGATTTTGGCGTTCTTGAGTTCTTTAGGCATTCCTGGCATCATGCCCATCAACCCGCCTAAAGGCCCCATCTTCTTCAGCGACTGCATCTGTTCAAGGAAGTCATCCAAGGTGAAGTCGCCATCCAATAATTTGGCGGCGGCCTCTTCAGCCTTATCTTTTTCGAATGCCTGCTCTGCTTGCTCAATGAGCGTGAGCATGTCGCCCATTCCCAAAATGCGACCAGCCATACGATCGGGGTGGAACTGTTCGAAGGCATCCAGTTTTTCGCCAGTGCTAGCAAAAGCGATCGGTTTCCCGATGACTTCTTTAACTGACAGCGCTGCACCACCGCGTGCATCGCCGTCAAGTTTGGACAAGATCACACCGTCAATGTTCAGAGTGTTGTGGAAAGCTTGTGCGACATTGACTGCGTCTTGACCAGTCATCGCGTCAATCACTAAGAAGGTGTAATTCGGGGCGATTTGATCCGATATTTGACGAATCTGCGCCATCATCTCATCGTCAATCGCCAAGCGACCAGCGGTGTCAACGATGAGCACATCTTTACCTAGGCGGCGTGCTTCTGCGAGCCCGCGTGTCGCTGTCATCACCGGATCGCCAGGTTCACTGAACACTGGTACATCAATTTGTCGACCGAGAGTACGTAATTGTTCAACAGCGGCTGGACGCTGTAAGTCAGCACCGACCAATAACGGATGGCGCCCCTGCGATTTAAACCACTTTGCCAACTTGGCCGAGTTAGTAGTTTTACCTGAACCTTGTAGACCCGCCATCAAGACCACGGTTGGTGGACGACTGGCATAAGAAATCTTCAGAGTTTCTCCGCCGAGAATACTGGTGAGTTCTTGATTGACAAGTTTGATGACTTGTTGGCTCGGGTCAAGAGCCTTTGAACTTTCGATTCCAATCGCACCTTGGCGAATACGCTCGACGACACTACGTACAACTGTGACGTTGACGTCGGCTTCTAACAGTGCCGTGCGGATTTCCTGAAGAACTGCATCGACGTCGGCTTCGGTCAGGCGTCCTTTGCCGCGAATCCGCTTGAAGATTTCGTCAAATCGATTGGAGAGATTGTCGAACATATCGCAGTGCAGACTACCGCCCGAATATCGGGGGTTCTCCGTTGGTTAACCGACGTCGACTTTAGTCACCTCATCAGCAACAATCGTCAAAGTCACGCGGTCCAGCCGATAGTCCATTGTCAGCGCGTAAACCATGTCATCACGCTGGCCGACACGCACTTCCCAACCGTTATTCGCTGCCATTTTTGTGGCCTCACCTTCGCTCATTGCGAGCAAAGAATCCGCAGCTTCTTGGGTGATTTCTATTTCTGCATCAACGACTGGATCACTTGGGTCAATTGTCTCGGGCCCTGGAGTTGCAGTCACATCTGGAGTAGGCACGTCAACGGAATCGGTGTTTGCTTCTTCTACGAACTCATCAGGCAAAGCCGAGACCGAGTAACGCGGTGTCCAACCCGACTCTGGTGCCGCCAAGAAGGCGTACCCAGGGACCAAGTAGATCGAACCATCTGCGCCGTACAGGCTCAACAACTCTTCTTCAACGG
>CALGTP010000151.1 GCA_937902105.1 uncultured Actinomycetes bacterium | reverse complement strand
GGTATATTACTCGGCCAAAATCTAGGACCATGAGAGTCACAAGGCAGCTTATGCTTTTTTTGAGGAAGCAGTTTTAATGATGAAACTACCCAAACGGCACGCGACCCCCTGGGAGGGGGGCCGGCTTGCACCAATCACAATTGTCATCTCGCGCGGCTAGGGGTCACCGTCGTATTCGTGAAGCCCCCGCAAGCGGCTTACAGCGTTCATGCTAGTTTGTGATAACTAGGGTGGTTACAGTTCAGAGCATGAACTGCCTGTTAGCTGTGCGAAGATTGGCACCATTCCAACCTCCAAGCTGCTATAGTTAGCAAAGTCACGGTTCCAGTGAGAGCCTGAACCCAGTGCCATCTGTGCAGCCGCGGTGCAAACCGAGGCGTCGTCGTCGGAAAGCGCATTCGACCCGTCTGGCTGTGGGGCAGTGAAGCAGCCGGGAGTCTGCAGTAGGTCGGGATGCCCAAGACTCAGATGTGAACCATGCCCGGGACGCAGAGGCGATGCTAACCATCCTGCGAGAAGGCCGCCTGTGTCGAGATGAACGCGTGAAAGCTTGGCAGGCAAGGAGAAAGCAGGCGAGGAGCGTTGAAGCTTGACTGGCCTCCGTGTCAGCCACACTGAATTCCACCTTAGAGTCTAAGTCCCCCTCATCCTCCGGCTGAATGCACACTGTCAGTGGCTGTGGACGAGCGACTGTACTGCTGAGGCAGCTGGAGCGTTGCCGGCGGAGACGGCGAAAGGCTCGTTGAATGCAAACAGCAGCCCGTTCAATGTACTGATCCAGTGCAGCGAGGTCAGTGGCATGGGTGCCGAGGCCAGGAAAGCCCGCCACAAGGCTCACAGAACGGGTGGGGCATCGAGGTTGAGAGGGTCGGTTAGGCCCAGGCTGGATGCTGTGGGGACCTGGCTGGTGTCGTGGAGGCTGCCAACTTCGTTGGTGAGACCGGGAATGTCGCCTGTATGCCTGTCTGCGGGAGGTGATATGGACAGCCAGCTGAGTGCGAAGGGTCGCAAGAATGGGCTGGATACCCGCCCACCTGATGGAGCCTTGGCACGATCCCACAGTAGTGCTGACCACCGCCTCCTGCCACTGAGTCCAGCTGACTTCGTTTGCAGTCACCGTGGCCGCTATCTCATGCCAGCTGTGCGGCTGTTCGTAGTGGCAGAGGACAAAGCGGGCCTTAAGAGGGGGTCTGCCTAGTCGAAGTGTATACCGCTGCGTTCCTGGTGGAGGGACGTCATCATAGAGCGGAAATCTCAGCGGTTCCCCTACCGGACGAAGCTCTTGCCATCGACAGTACCGAATTAAGATCGTCTTCCCTTCACAGAACCGAGTGTTCCATATGACCGCCGGGGCCGTGCTGCTCTGCCATGTCCGGAGCCACGGCCGATCGGGAGCGAGCTTGTAGGGCTCCTGGAGACGAGCAAGATGGGCTGCCTTCCACTCCTCGCATCGTTTGAGTCGTTGCTCCTCCTTGGGGTCGTGCCAGTAAGCTGCCCGAGCGAGTTCCTGCTGTGACCCCGACTTCCCCCGCCAAAATTTGCGGCCGAATGCCAGATAGGGTAAGGCTGGGCGGGGCTGCAGACGTGCTGGAGCTTTGCGGGCAGGCAGAGGCGGGAGCCGTTGGGGCCGGATCCTGTATCGCTGCCATGACGGTGCAAAGAGCCGAGTCTGTACCGTCCATCGTCGCCATCCACGTAGCGCGCGTCGAGCCAATGCCGAAGCCGATGCGCAGAACTGACGGTGCGATTTGGCGCTGGAGAACTCGTGCCAGTAGGACCAGGCATGCAGGGCGTGATGGAGCATCGACCTGGAGCTCGTGGCGTCGCACCTCGTCAGTGCCTTGAAGCTCTGCCAGAGGGGCTGACTGCTAGGCATGAATGACGTTGATAGCCGTCTTTAACCCGGCACGCGCCAGCGGCGACGCGATGTGTTGGTGAACCGCAGACGCTCCTGGAGACGTCCGTGAAGGCGCTCTTGAAGACGGTCTGGAAGACGTTCGTAAAGATGGTCGTGAAGGCAAAGCTGGTGCCATGCATGATGCGGATGCGCAGGCGTACCCATCAGGCTCCTCGAAGGCATTGTTGCACCTCAGAATAGCACTTTTTTTGTTGGAGTTTTTTCTGAAGTATTTCTGGCGAGTACCGTGGGACCCTGCATGGC
>CALGTP010000150.1 GCA_937902105.1 uncultured Actinomycetes bacterium | reverse complement strand
GCTCGAGCATCCCCTTCTGGTACATCTCACGGGTGAAGTGCATCCAGAGGTCCCAGTACCGCGTTCGACCTGATACGCCCTCGTTGCGGATGTTGAACCACATGCCTGCGTTGTCGATGAGCAGTGGCACGCGTCCTTTGACTTTCACGCTAAAGAAGTCGAGGATGTGCAGGACAAACCGAAGGTCCTTGACTGCGGCCACCCCGGCAACGGTCTCGGCCTCGGTGCTGGAGAGGCATACGACCTTGAGCCGTCTGGATACCCAGCAGATTGCAGCGCCCATATATGTGATGACGTGCCCTCCGTGGCTTCTGACAGTGCCCCACGAGGCGTCGGACCAGCACAGGAGTCCCGAATTGTGCAAGAGCGCATCCTTGTCTACCTTTGGCTCTGTGTCGCATCGCAAGAAGTCTGACCGCCCGCCATATGTGATACATGAATCACGTGTGTGGTAGAGGTAGAGAAGCACAGTGATGGCGCCTTGCCACGCGGCGAGAGGAGGGGACGTGCTGAATTGCTGTAGCCAGGAGACATGGAAGCTACAGTCCGGTCTGCCTTGTGCGACGATGTAGCCTAAGCAGCCTACGATCCCGTCGTAGTCCTTATCCGCCATAGCCGGGTCTGGCTCTTTTGCCAGTTCGATCGCCATGAACTTCTCGTGGCTATCCGCCAGCGATTCCGTTGGATGAAGCTGCGGTCTCGCAGGTGCCGTGACGTATTTGCGGTAGACCTGCTCTATGTAAGTCCTGAGGTGTATCGAAACTGTCCCCTTCTCGACGTTCTGTTCAAGGTACACGCCGTTGAACTTGGTCGTGGGCTCTCCGCCGGTGATGGAGTAGTGCTTGCGGTATTCCGTCAGGAACCACTCGAGCTTTTCCTTGCTGCTTGGCAAGATCAAGGAGTTGTCCACGAGTACGCCGATGTATAGGAACGATCCGTCGTCCCAGCATTTTCGGTAGAGATTGGGGTCTGCTGGGCATCGCTCGAGGCCGATCTTCTCGGTGAAGACTTGGGCGTGCTCCTTGTAGTAAAGATTGCCCGCCTGCTTGCTTCCCTCGACGCTCTTATCGCAGCGGCAGCACTTGCCTTTCTCGGTGAACGGTCGAGGCCCTTCAAAGTAGAGCTCGCGGTCCATCGTCGCTGTGGTGAATGCGGCTCTGACGTCACAGTCATAGAGCGTGCACTTGCGCCGTGCGGCCTCCGCGCACATGATCCGCTGCGTGGTGCCGACGATCGTGCCGATGAAGGTGTCCTCGTAGTCGCGCCCGTAGACTTCGGTAAAACCCTTGAATACCCATCGGGCCCTAAACTCGAGCGGGGTGACTCCGTCCGGCTTGTACTTGATGACGAAGGCCCACTTCCCGCCGTGGATGCGGAAACCTCGGCTCTTGACCTCGGCCGAGTCGCAGTAGGTCCATGCTTTGTTGCCCTCCTTCTTGTCGAGGTCGGACTTCATTGCAGCGAGCCACTGCTCGCGGTAAGGGTTGTCGCTCGCAAGCGCTTCAAGCTCGTTCTTGGGCAGCGGGATTGGCCCTGCGACCATCTTCGCCGTGAATGCTACCGGTTCATCGTGTGGGGAGTTGCGGAAGTGGAAGAGCACGTCGGCGCTGCTAGCGTCGTCTAAAACCGCGTCTCCTCCGCTTTGCCCCCCAGCCGCAACGGGCGGCTGAACAGGAGGGGACCGAAGAGGTACTTTCTGCTGGTACTCGTTGCCCATAGCCTGAGTGGCGTCGGTGGGGAAGTACATGTGCGCATCCCAAACCTGCGGCAACGGGTTAAATTGCATCTCGTTGTTGGGGAAGGTGACGTCGCGTGTGGACGTGATGCGGTTGAGTTTGTGAACGAAGACGTAGTGCCCTTGGCGCCGCTCGTCAAAACCGAGGTACGTGGCCACGTTGCCTGTGGACATCAACTTGCCCCCTGGTTTAATCATGGTGTCCCTGACGTTCACATAGCATCTTGAAAGCATGACGTGGTACTTGGAAAGGTCGACGTGTCGTCCACAAGCCTCGTTGGGCGACTGCTTATAGTCGAAGCGCTTGGTGGGCAAGTCGTTGTGAATCTGCACGGCCTGATTCATGAGGAACGGCCACAACACAAACGGGTTTCCTCCGGCGTCATGCTGAGCGGCCATGATACGCATGGGTCGAAGGATAATGCCGATGGCCCGTTCAGCGCCCGGATTGGTGTTCTTATCGTAAGGGACCGATAAAGTGCTGCGTGTGGCAAGCCTGTCCGCCATCTCGTCAGAGTCCGAGGTCGTAGATTCACCGCGCAGGTGAGCTTCGATGTCGCCGCTGGTGAGCTCGTTGTCGCGGTGCCATTCCGTCACCTTGCCCCCTGCTTTGGTCAACAGATCTGCATGGTCGGATTCGAACTGCTTGAAGGCGCTGAGAATTGCATTTTTCTCCTTTGATTGCAGGTATCCCACGCTGATTGCCGATGTCGCCCAGTCGTAAAAGACAATGGCGGCCACGAAGCCGTGCCGGATGGAAGGCGGGAAACCGACTACGAGGTCGCTCGAGACTCGTTGACCGAAGTAGGTATAGCGTTTTCCTTGGTCGAGGCGCTGCTGATGGCGACGAGCGTGGAGACGGGCATTGAGCATGCATGGGGCGCAATCGCGACCATGCGCTTTTGATTGCCAGCCGATTTTGGACCCGACGCGATTGTGGCTGAAGTGCCCGAGCCTTGCATGCTCCTGCATGGACTTAGCGAAGTCGTCCATCGCCGAGAGGGCGAGTTCGGTATGGCTGGCAGTCGGCACCGGCGAGCGTCGCAGCGGCCGCGCGATGATCTGGTATTTACGCTCCGTGTCCATGAAGGGCACGATTGAGCCTGATTTGAGAGTGAGCCTCTTGAGGTTGTTGAAGTCAGATCGGATGCCGTCGTCAGCGAACGCACGCTCGACACTGAAGAGCCGAGTCCGCAGGCCTGGCGAGTACACCCATTGCTTGAGCCGCATAGACTCGCGGAAGCCGCTCTGGCGCGTCTTCACGACTTGGGTGCTCGCGCCGGAGAGGGTGACGGGCTGAAGGCTGCCGGACGCGTCGCGGATCTTGATCTTCGGGATGGTGCCGTCGGGCTCAGTGATGTCGCGTGGATCGCCTCCACAGTGGATAGACGCGCCACTGTCGATGGTCAAGCGTCCGCCGAGAGTGCTTGGCTCCCAGGCTGCGGTCGCGTTGAGTGCGTACTCAACCGAATATCCTCGCGCCCGCCAGTACGTCTCTTCGGCGATTTGAGACGGGCGAAGTGCGAGGAGCTGGCGCGAATACGTACCTGGCACAAAGATGCGGGAGGATAGCGGCGCGGGCGATGGTGCGACGAGTGCATCTGTGCCCCGCAGGGAACTGATCACGAGCATCGCGGGTGATGCCCAGAGCCATAGGACGAGCACTAGCCATTGCTTGACGGCACCGATGACCATTCGGAGCGGCCATGGCAACTGTGCGTGCGTCCGTGGTACAGCCGCAGCTTCCGCGGCATCGTACGGCTCGACCCAGTCAGCTTCGTCTTCGATGGTGCTGGCAAAAGGGTCGTTCCGGGCGAGGTTGGTCGCCTTGGCGGACGGGCCACCATCGATGGCGAGCGCGTCCGCTGATGCTTCTCCGCCGTCTTCTTCCGTCTCGTCTTCGTCTCCGTCCGCCGAGCGGGCAGCCTGAGTACGCTTGCGCCACCATCCTGGCCGTCCTCGGTTTCGCTGCTCTGCGCCGCGCCGAGGTGGCCGTTCGCCTGCAGCGTTTGCAGACGGCGATGGCATTGCGTCGGTCGGGATGCGGCGGCCGCCAGCACCCTGACGTGCAGCGAGGGCAGATATGAGGAGGAGATATGCGCCAATATCGCGGCCGGGCGTCCGCTTTGGCGACGGGCACCCCTTGGTGCCTGCCCGGGTGTCCTCGTTTTCGGTGTGGCCGATGCCAAAACACCGGAAGCAGATCTTCTCGCGCGCCATTGTGCCTTGCGGGTTGCTCGACATTGCTGCCTCGAAAACTTCACGCAGCTCCTCAACGGAGTGGTCGTGCTCGAGGAAGATATCGAACGCCGAGTGCACATGTTTCGCAGATGCTGCCCGTGCGATAGCGCCGGTTGCTGGGTCGAAGGTGAACACTTTTCCCTCGTCCGCAGCGTTGGCCTCGAAGTACACGTCGGTCTCGTGACCGTCGACGCGCGTCGAGTTGCCGGCGCCACCTTGGCGCTTGCCCTTGGGGCGCGGGTGAATGGCGAGGTCGTGAACGGCGGCGTCCCACATGGCGGCGAACGCGGTCTGCACCTCGGAGAGAGAGCGCGCGCCGGCAGGGGGGTCGCCTGGGTTGCCACGGCCAGCGTTTGGCTGCTGGTAGTAGCGGTCAGCGGGGGCACGGATGTACTCCTGGCGGGCCTCGTGCGATATCGAGCCCTGCGCGGTTTTCGAGATGGCGCTCAGGAGGATGACGGCGAGCTCGTGCTCATTGAGCCGGTGCGTCGCATCCGTGATCTCGTTGTTCTTGGCTTGGAGCCAGTTGGTGAAGTGAGGGATCGATCCCACTTGAAAGCCAGTGGTGCCTAGGATGGTCGCCTCCCTGCACTCAGCCTTGATGCCTTCTTCGAGCGTCTCCGGCGTCGCGCCACCGCACTCAGTCGCCAGGAAGTCTCTCCAGGCGTCTTCGGCGGGATGTGCAGACGTGCGGAAGCCGCGCACGCGTTCAGCGTGCGTCTCGTTGAGGCAGTGCTTGGCGAAGATCGCAAGCACTTGCTTGGATCTGACCAGAGCTAGCTTGTTCTTAGATGCTATTGCGGCGGCGTTGCCTGCAGCAGGGTTGAGGGAGCCGCCCTCGTGCGTGCCCAAGAGCACGTCGCCGCCGGTCCAGTCGCCCTTGTTGTAGCTCTCGCAATCGATCGCGTTCTCGAATTGCTTCATGAAGCGCTTCGCGTCTTCGCGGTCGTTGCCGCCGTATGGCGCGCAAAGAAAGCCGGCCTTTCTCCAGCTCTCTGTCGTTTGCAGAAGCGTGTTGTTGAGCTGCGCCATTTGTCCAGGGTCTGCTTGAGCGAGTAGTCCAGCTCGCTTCCTGGGTCAGCCCACCACGTGAAAGACTA
>CALGTP010000149.1 GCA_937902105.1 uncultured Actinomycetes bacterium | reverse complement strand
TTTTGTGGGAAATCGACCGAATAGCGGTCGATATGACTTATAATAATCTATAACACACCCCTAGTTAGGGAAATTGTTTGACAATGCATTCTAACTACCAATAGATTTAATAAGATGAACGTATAGACATTTAGGTTGATGGTAGGTATGTTTAAACCCAGTTGGTGAGCTGTAGGCGTTCTTTGATAAACTGGGCTCCTTGTAGGGGTTTGGTCAAAATATTGGCTGCTCCCATGTGTTCTGTGCCAAGGTGAGTCACTTGCAGTTCGCCATTGGCCATACGCTCTTTAACCCAAAAGTATCTGATAGATATATGTTTAGTGCGAGTGGAAGTTGAGCGACCCTTCTCGAGAAGTGCCATGCAGGAGAGGTTATCTTGAAAAAGTGTGACTGGACCTGTCTCATGACCTTGTGAGACAATGAAGTTACGGACATGGAATGCCTGGTTGACAGAGTCAGATGTTGCAACAAGTTCAGCCTCAGTGCTTGACTTGGTTACGATAGGTTGCTTCTTGGAGTCAGTGTGAATAGGACCTGAGGTGCCTAGGGTAATCGCGCTGCCCGTGTGGGATTTACCGCTGTCATGGACTCCGTATGCTGCATCTATATATGCGCGTACGTTAAGGCCGTGCTCACCTGGTGTGAGACGGATGCCGCGGTGGTGTTCGATATTATGAGAGTAGTGGAGGTATCTCAGGAGTCGTCGAAGCTTGCCGAGGTCTTGAAGGGTTGATTTAGTGACACGAGTGGCTAAGAAGGCTACTGTTACGAGGCACTCGGGTTTCACTCGCTTGGCAAGGTAAAGCAGGCGTGCTGTGAATGTGTGAAAATATTTCTTATCCTTGGTATCCAGGAGTGGAGAGTCATTATCGCACTCGAATAGTCCTTCCATGGCTGGTGATCTGGTTACCTTGGTGAGATCGTCAACATTGCAGTCGTCAAGGATTGCTTCGACCATACCATCCATGGTGATCGACACGGAGCCAGGGGTTGAAAAATCCAGAGTCATGCCAAGATATGGTACTATGGGGCCCCGTACTACCTTGGTCTCCTTAAATTCTGCCCGAAGTGCGTCGACAAGTTCGTCGATCAGAGCTGGGGATGCAGATGTGATTAGAAGGTCATCTACGTGCATGACGATTGTACACTGTAGACCGTCAGAGCCTTGTTTGTTGAATACACAAGGGTCGTAGGCGTTGGGATGGTAGCCGAGGGAAGCTAGTGATCGGGTGAGGTGTAGGTGCCAAAGCTTGGCGGCTTCGATGCATCCGTACACAGCTTTCTTGAGTTTGACAATTAATTCTCCGTTCTTTCGTATGAACTGTGAGTACTGCGGGTGGTGCTTGACGATGATGTCAGCTAGGGCCGGTTCGATGCGCATGTAAACAGGGTTGTCAGGAGGCATAGATGCATTTAAATATGCGCCTCCAATGTCTAGGACGACCACTGCACGTTTCTCAGAGGCGGCAATAGCAGCTACGGACATGGTAGAGCTGTGCTCGGCGGTTGGAGCGCCGAGATCTTCGTCATAGAGTTCGCGGTCCTGTTGATCTCCACGGGCTACTAATCGGGATTTTAATTTCTCAAACGACCCGTCAGGCCAGTATTTTTCTTTTAGAAAGAGGTGGGAAGGTATCAAACGGTCTATGTCCTCCTTGGGCACTCCATTGACTGGTTGAAATACTTCTTTTTCTATGAACTGGAGTACTTCTTTCTCGATCGAGTCGCGTGCAGGCTCACCGAACTTAGCGATGGCTCGGGCAATGGTGGATGCAAACACAAAGTGCTTGTGATCCCAGCGCTTGATACTGTCGATGGCAACTAGAAGTGCGAGCTTAGTCTCGGCAACCTGTCGGAGGCGTTCGCTGCGGCGAAAGGTCTCAGGTGGAGTGGCAAGTCGGGTTGGAGTAGCTTTGGATTTGGCAGGAGAGATAGTGGGTACAGTTGGTGGGTCTGCAAAAGTGGCGGCTGGAGGAGCTGGAAGACTGGTCTTGGTGGGTTCAGGTTGGAAGTAAGGTGCTGCCATCCAGGCTCTCACTTGAGCTTCGCGTTCATGAGCAGCTGCGTCATTGGAGTCGCTATTTGTTTGCAGTTCAAACTGATCGGTTGGCTGGGGCACTGTTCGTTGCTCGATGGCATGAGGTTGAAAGGTCGGACCAGTCTCTTGAAGGAGAGCGGCATCATCATCGAGTATGTTGATGTCATCGTAGTCGGCGTCGAGTATTTTCTGCTTCCAGCCGTCGTTTTCTGCCATGAGGTTCATGTGAGTGACTAGGACGTCTGGCATCGGAAGTGGCTTATACTGATTTCTGGATATCACCCTGTTAGAGTTGAGCTTGTAGAGATACATGGTTCCCGATAAATTATCTTTGGGCATGAGAGCGATAGCCCCTTCGGTTCTGGGCTTAGGCGAGTTGTCACTGTCGGCCTTCGTAGCCTGGACGTAGGTCCCGAATGGGACTCCGGAATCCTTTTCAAAATCGAAAGGACGACCGAGGAACTTCTCACGTGGAGACATGGGTGACGTCGAGGTGGAGGATACTTGTAGGTTTGTGAATCGATTGGCTGCGAGCACCCCCCAGTCGATGAGTTCGTCGTTAGGTGCATACGGTAGTCCGTTTTCGAGGATGCGGTATTTGTCCTTGATAAAACGGATGCGGCGCTCAATTCTGCTACAATGGTCTCCACTACCCACGATATCCATTTCTATGCCTTTGTGCTGAAGTTGCCCAGCAACGTCGTGCGATGAGAGGCCTGGCTCGTTATCTGCTCGGATCCATTGGACGTTGAAGCCTCTGCTTGAGGCGTGATTGAGAATGTCTTCCAATGCAGTCAGTATATCCTTCGCTGTCTTTTTCTTGAGCGGTACCACGAAGGAGTGTTCAAGTGGGGACAGGATGGCTGTGAGGAAAGGGCGCTTGTGTACATACATTATATCCACCTCTGCTTTTTGCTGTTCCTGTACAACGGTCTGCCTTAGGGGTACCTCTGAAGGTTGTGTTTTGGATCTAGTCGTGCGGCCCTGAATAGACTGGAGGGATTCTCCGTATATATGAAAGGCTCTCTTGATGTCTTCAGTTGTGACGGGGGCGTGCTTCATATTCTTCACCATAGTAATGGCGGCGGCTTGTGTTGGGTGGCCCATGCAGTCGAGGAATCGGGCTGCTTTCTCAGCATCTTCCACCTCTCGCTTGGTGTAGACAGCTGCATTGCTGCGCACTGTACGGATCTTACCAGGGAGGAGTAAAAGAGTGAAAGGTGTGCGCTTGGGTACTCTGTGAGTACGCAGGTCCATTACGTAGTACGCAGATAGAGTTCCCCATGTGTTAATAGCCATTCGGCCAAACTGCAAGGTTGATCGGCCGTCTGGTGACTTCATCGTGTATGATTGGTCTACATCGTCATGATTGACGGTCCACCCCTGATCCTTGTGGCGTGTCTGGGATACGATGTTCGCAACAGAGGATGGTACGTATGGGACCGTCCCTAGGTCTGGGTGTGCGAATGTGCAGACTTCATTGAATGATCCGGTCGCAGTGCCCTCAACCACACCCCCAATCATGCCTGTCTTGCAAGGACGTCTGTCGATGGCATGTTGTGCTGACTTGCACATGGTCATAGGGGACGCTGGGTCGAAGATCGCGTAGTGATCGTAAAAAGGGTCATAGCTGTGAGTCGTATCAAATGTTGATCCTTGGTTAATTTGTGCCATGAGTACCATGGCTGGCGATCTATGTTGCACTGCAGTGGTTGATATCACTGCCGGCATAAAGGCCAGGATAGCAGTTATTATCACCCCTAATAAGACTACGAAAGGTTCGATAGTGAAGGGCACGGTGAGGAATCGATAGGCTCTCGTCTTCGATCCTATCAGTTTATGCTTGGCTAGTGGATCATGTGTTCTGGGCCCCATGTCGGTTCTCCTATATACTCCGTTCTTGGTAATGTACGTACGGATAGCGACGGTCTCGGCTTCAGCAGATGAAGTGAAAGCTAGGGACTGCTGGTTTACTGAAGCGTATATCTTGCTTGTATCGAATTCCTCCAAGGTCGTTTCTGAACTTACTTCGTCTACTGCGTCGAATGGGCTAGCGAGGCCAGCGACGAGGCAGGTCTGAGGGAGATTGTCACCCTTGGGTGGGGGTATCAGGGGTCGGTTCCGAGCTGTAAGAGCTTGGTCCCGCCGACCCCCAAGAGCCAGACCCGCTCCCCCCGCAGGGGTCAGTCTGACCGGGGTCGTTGGACGGGTCAACGATACCCCTTCTCTATTCACTTGACCCTCACCCCTAACCCTACTGGTATCCTTACCTGTAGCACCCGTGGTTGGTTTGGAGAAGGGACCCTTCTCTGCTGGAGTAGCTCCTGTTGAACGACCAAAGGTACCGAGATCTGTTATGGTGGTAGGCGCTGATGGTAATTGTACATCTTCATCCGATAGGGATGTATCGGAATCGACGATGTCACTCAGGCTCATTGCTTCCTCGCTGACTCTCGTCGAGAAGGAAAAGGCTTCCCCATAATCCCACATGATGGGTACGTCAGGTTGGATGACTTGCACGGCGAACAACTTGACGGCGTAAGACCCATCGTTTCGTTTGAGGAAGTCAACATAGCTATTGTTATCATCGTCGTGTAGATGACGGTCTAGAATACGGTCGTAGATATACTTGTTTGCGCAATTAGCCATACTTGGAGGACATAGGTGTGCCATGGCGCTCTCGTAACAATTGAGAACGTCACCGTTTGGTAGCTCAATCATATACTGCCCCTTGCCTATGTCGAACTCTAGTTGAGCTTGTTCGGCGGTTATAACCTCGCCATGAAATTCACCGATCTCTTGTCCAGGAATGGCTATTTCGTTCGCTATTGTGAGTTGATCTCCTATCGACACTACATTTGTCCCATGGATCCGTCTGTGGTTATCAGCAGGGCTGATCACCAGGTTCTCTCTCCGGATGGGTTGGATCCTGCTATCGAAAGGATGCATGTCAATGTTTGTCTGATAGTTAAATACTTCTGGACGTGACACGAGTGTAGGGACATGGTGTATTGGTGGCTCGACTAGAGGTACAAAATC
>CALGTP010000148.1 GCA_937902105.1 uncultured Actinomycetes bacterium | reverse complement strand
TTTGGTGGGGATCACTCGAAGTAAGTAATTTTAATATTTGTTTATTAATTTCTGGCCATTGTCAGTTTAGTAGGGATTTGGCCAACGTACCAATACATTTTCTGTTCCCCTCGGAAACCAAGCCAAGTTTATACGCTCGGGTATAGGTAGGTAGGTAGGTGGCCTTGTGCGTAAAAGGCGTGAAAGGCACATTGGCGTGGAAAAGTTACATAACTTCAGACTACATTGGTCTGGCAATAACTCTGCACAGCTGCACGCCAGGATTGCTCTGCAGCGGCCGTGTTCAACCAAAACTGTGGCAGCGCTTCCTGACTGCTTGCTGCAGCTACACAATGCTTAAATACCTCGGTGGCCCAGGTTGCGCGAGGTCGCCCGCGTTTGCGCGGGCGCTGAAAACCGATTAACTGAAACGAGCTAGGGAGAAACAGCGCTTGTCTCAACACGTCGTGGTCAGGTTGTCTAGCGATCTGCCCCATAAATAGAAGTTGACGCTGCAGAAGCGTACTGCTAAGTTTGTGCTGGCCGGCTCTCTGCAAAACAGTGTCGTTAGCGATTCTGCTAATAAAAGATGGCTTTATTCCCAGAATCTTACGCAGGCACCTGGCATGAAAACCATTTAGTTTTCGTCGCTCGACAGTGTTAAGCCAGGTTGTGTGGAGACAATACGTGAGCTTTGCTTAGCAGCACGCAAACTTGGAAGAATCTGAGCTTCTGCGTAGTAGACAGCTTGGCATGGGACCAAATTTTGGCCAGCAACCGAAATTCACCCTGAGCTGCACCGATCCTTCTGGAGAGCTCGACGCCAACCAGCCCATCGCTCGACAGGCTGGCACCCAAGTAAATGATAGTGTCCTTGTGTTGAACAAGGGTCCCGTCAGGCTTGCGGATTGCTGCCTCGCACCGGATAGGCATGACTTCCAGTTTACGCCAGTTAAATGTGAGGCCGTAATTCGAGCCAGCTTTGCCAATGCAGTTCATGAAACACTCTGCTCGGGAACTGTCGATATCAACTACAATGGTGTCATCTGCATAGAGAGGCTCCGTCGACAACAGACCATCTGCTAGCGAAGGTTCTCTTTGCAGGAGGTCGCGTTTAGCATCATCCATAAGAATTGTCATAACGATGGCGAGTAGGAATGGTGACAGTGGACACCCCTGGCAGATGCCAAAATGTTGCTCGTTCTCACTGGATGTGCTCCCG
>CALGTP010000147.1 GCA_937902105.1 uncultured Actinomycetes bacterium | reverse complement strand
AGCAAAACCCAACGCCATCTCCGCCCGAGTAGCCAATTCAGACACATCGAAGGGCGGGACAAGGCTCATGAGATCGTCAGCAAAACCTTCATCAAAATGATCGGCCAAGCGATTTCTGATTGTGAACCTAGTTTTTTCATTACCCGTCATTGTGCGCCCTTTCCTCCAACATTGCAATCTGTTCCAGGAAATGTGGGAGTTCAACAGTAAGAAACGGCGAAGCACACGATCTTTAGGGAAACCTTTTGGCCAGCCATTCAGCAACATGCGCCAAGGCCATTTGTCGATGCCCCTCAAGATAATGCGGAGCGCCTTTCATTTCAATGTAGGTCTTGTCAACCGCGCCACTGTTATCCACGATCTCTTTGGCTTGCCACAAACGAATCTCTGTGTCAGCGGTCGGGTGCAATAAAAGTGTCGGCACTTTGACATTCGGCATAGTGTCTGCCAACTTGGCGTGACTTGATAATCCACTCCATGTTGACAACCAGCCACGCGCCGTCATTGAGCGACCAAGTCCCCCACGTCCATAGTTGGCATCAAAAGGATCAGGAAATGCAAACAAGCTTCCCATCGGGCGATCATCAGGATCTATTGACAAATCAAGATACGCGGGATCTGCGAGAGTGCGATAGATCACCATGTACTTTGTGAACACTGCGCGGCGTCGTAACTCGCGCCACTGCAAAGTTTGAGTGGATGCTTCAACTCCACGCAACTGTGAACCAGCCACCCCCGATTCGGCAATGCTCGCCTTCGCAATTTCATCAATACGTGCCACGCGCTCAATCTGTGCAGCGCGATAACGCTTCAACCATTGTTTGTCATAAACGCAAGGCTCTGGCCAAGGGCGCCAGCCATTATCGGGATGGTACATATCAAGTTCAGGAGTAGTCGAGAACGGATCCATCTCATCGGCCACGCTCGGATCAATGACTTGCAACATAAAAACACCTTCACCTGGATGGGCGGCCATACCAATCCATCCATCACCAATGCCCCGCTCGGTATGAGCGAGCGCCATCAGCGATCCACCTCCAGAGTTACCGAGCAACACAACGGCTTGTGCCCCGCGACGCTTCATCTCGTTGTACACAGTTTCCACATCAATGGTGCAGGCCTCGTGCAAGCAGTCAGTGTCATTGTTCATGTAGCGCGTACCAAAACCCAGCACCGCATATCCAGCGGCGGCCAACAATGGTGCGGCATAGTGCACGCTGAAGTCACCCCGAGGGTGCGAAAGAATAACTGCCGTCTTCCACTTCTTTCCTTGAGGCGGAGTCCACAAAATTCCACGTACCAAAGCGCCATCGGGACTGACTAAACGGATCGACTCACGGGGAATTTCCACCCCTGGATCATCTGCCGGGAGTGGCCAATAGTTCAATCCAAACGGTCGCGAACCACCTATGTGAGTATCAAGCATGAACGCACAGTAGGCGATAAAGCCCGATGATTCTTTGACTACTGAATAGGCCGCTCTGTCAAAGTTGCAGACAGGGTAATCCGCTTGTCATCGCGGAGAACATCAACGGCGATGGTGTCACCAGGAGATCTATCGCGGATGGCGGCTACTAAAGCAAGTTGGCCGTCAACTGGTGATCCATCAGCCTCAATCACTATGTCGCCAGCAATCATTCCAGCAAGATCGGCTGGCGAATCGGGAGAAACAGTACCAATCACTGCACCCCTGCCCCCATCATCACGGTTCAATACAGTCACCCCGAGGTAGCCCTCTGTTCGTGTCGCACCATTGGCCAACGCCCTCAAGGCGGCAATCACGGGTAAGACTTCTGAAACAGAAATGGAAAAACCAACATTATTCGCCGCAACATCAGGCGAACTCTTGAAGACTGCAGTGTTGATCCCAATGACTTGGCCGGAAGTATTGAGTAGCGGTCCGCCCGAATTTCCCGATGAGATCGCCGTATCCGTTTGAATCAAACCATCTAGGGCGCCGTCCCCGCTCGTAATGGTGCGGTTCAGTGCGGAAACTATACCGCGCGTGACACTTGGGCCGCCATCAAGATTGAGAGCGAAACCGACTGCCACAACATCATCACCGATGTCAATCGAAGTGGCATCGGCGAACACCACCGGCAATAACCCACTCAGATCGACGCGCAAAAGCGCTAAGTCATTACCCATGTCAATAGCTGACACCTGTGCAGAAACGGGATTAATGCTGTCCACAAACATGACACTCACGGATTCCGCACTTTCAACCACATGAGCATTAGTCAGAATCTCTCCATCCGAAGAAATCACGACTCCAGTTCCTGTGGCCCGACCATCAGCAAGGTTGGAGATGATCGTCACCACACTGGGGGTGATCGTTTGCAGAACAGCGGCCACGTCAATTGCTGGCTCATCATCAACAGTTCGTGCTGCGGTCGTTATCGGTTGATCAGAAGTCCCCAAACTTGGCGACTCAGATAACGCAAGACGACCCCCCACGACGCCACCAACGACCATCGAGCACACCACTGCAAGCACGACGAATGTTTTGCGACGCGTTGCTTTGGCAGCGAGAACACCATCATCGTGAGACACGGGCAATGAGTCTGGAGGAACCGGCGGGGGGAAGTGATCAGTCACAAGTCAAGTTCTATCTCTTTTCCTCACCCGAGGGTGAAGTTTTCAGGTGAGAAAATTGTAAGAAATGAAATGAAAAACCCCGCCGTTTCCGGCGGGGTTCAACAAAACTGCACGACATCTAACTCAGGCGTTCTGGACTTTGATCTCCACTTCAACACCGGCCGGCAGGTCAATGCGTTGGAGACTGTCAATGGTTGCCTGCTTAGGATCGATAATGTCGATGAGTCGCTTGTGGATACGCATTTCAAAATGCTCTCGCGAGTCTTTGTCAATGTGTGGTCCACGGATCACCGTATAACGATGCTTGTCCGTAGGCAATGGAATAGGCCCACGAATGGTGGCATTGGTACGAGTGACAGTCTCGACGATTTTGCGCGTTGACTGATCGATGATCTCGTGATCAAATGCTTTGAGACGAATACGAATGATTTGAGCCATGATGTTCAGCAGTTCACTTAATGATCTTGACGACGCGGCCGGCGCCTACGGTACGTCCACCCTCA
>CALGTP010000146.1 GCA_937902105.1 uncultured Actinomycetes bacterium | reverse complement strand
GTATGGCTCAATCTTTCGCACGGCCTGGAAATCGGGAGCAAACGAGAAAGATCCAATTGCCGGTCTTCTCATCTCGCGCGACGGGCCTGTCTGGTTTCCGCCACGCGATGTTGCCTTCTATCTCTCGCGCACGCCGGCCGATGCCTATCGCGGTTTGTTGGGGCAACTCGATGCTATTTCCGTCAAGCACAAAGATGCAGCCCCGCGAGCGCTGATCGTGCAGGACGCAGAACTGCTCTACGATCCGGTCATCTTCCAACGGGGCGACCCCATTGCCCGAGGTAACCCGGTGCCGCGTCGCTTCCTCGGCATTCTTTCACAAGGCGAACGCGCGTCCTTCAAAAACGGCGGCGGGCGGCTAGATCTCGCCGATGCCATCGCTTCACCAAAGAATCCACTCACGGCACGCGTGTGGGTGAATCGCGTCTGGATGCACCACTTCGGTGAGCCGCTTGTCGAAAATCCCAGTGATTTCGGCTTACAGTCCAAGCAGCCGGTGCAACAGGAATTGCTCGATTTTCTCGCAGGCTATTTCATGGAACAGGGGTGGCGGACGAAACCGCTACACGAGTTGATCCTCACGTCGCGGGCCTATCAACGAGCGTCGCAGTTGCCGGAATCGAAAGAGATAGCAACACAACTGCGGACCGATGCGACGAACTCGTTGCTCTGGCGAGCGAACCGGCGACGGCTCGATCTTGAACAGATGCGCGATACCCTCTTGGCCATCACGGGCGAGATGAACGGCACCATGTTCGGTCGCCCTGTTACGCTGACCGACAACGCAAATCATCGCCGCACCATCTACGCCTTCGTCGAGCGTCAGAATATCCCAGCCCTTGTGCAGACGTTTGATTTCGCCAACTCCGACACCAGCACCCCGCGTCGGAACCAAACGACCGTGCCGCAACAAGCGCTTTTCGCTCTGAATTCGCCGTTCATGCTGGCTCGTGCTGATGCTCTCGCGAAACGGGTTGCCGGAATCGAACCCAAACAACGAACGCCACGATTATACGCCCAGGTCTATGGCCGCGAACCGACTCCGACAGAGCAAGAGGAATGTGACCGCTTCCTCACGACCGGCACGGTCGAACAACTCGCGCAAGTGCTGCTGATGAGTAACGAAATGATGTTTGTGGATTAAGCCACTGCGCGAGAATCAGTAACCGATTTCTGCGTGATGACTAACGACTGAGAGGAATTGCAATGAACAGTCTTCCTGGACAACTTACACGACGCGACCTGCTGGCGACCGTCGGCACGGGGATTGGCTTTCTTGCATTGCCTGGCCTCATGCAGGCAGATACTCCCAATCCGGCTCCGATTATCAATCCGCTCGCACCTCGTCCGCCACACTTCGCAGCGAAGGCCAAGCACATTATTCACATCTATTTGAACGGTGGACCTTCCCAGGTTGACACGTGGGATTACAAGCCTGAACTAAAGAAATGGGGTGGTAAGAAAATCCCGCTCAACAATGTCACGACCGAACGCGAAACCGGGGTGGCGCTGGCTTCGCCTTACGAATTCAAGCAGTATGGCCGTAGCGGACTATGGTGCAGCGAGATCTTTCAGAAGACGGCGAGCCAGCACGCGGATCGAATTTGCGTTATCAAGTCGATGTATGCCAACACGCCAAATCACGAGCAGAGCATGCGGTTGATGAATACCGGCGATGAACGGTTGTCGCGTCCGAGCTATGGGTCGTGGCTGACGTATGGCCTCGGCTGCGAGAACCAGAACTTGCCCGGCTTCGTAACGATGTGCCCGGGGTTGCCGGTCGCCGATTCTTCGAACTGGCGAAGTGCATTCTTGCCGGGCATTTACCAAGGAACTTATCTCAATAGCCGCAAGACGAAGGTTACAGATCTGATCGCGAACATTCAAAGCCCGCGTACTTCTTCTGCGGATCAGCGACAGCAGCTCGATTTGCTCGCCAGCATGAATCGACGTCATCAATCGTCACGCAACGACGATCCGAATCTCGAATCTCGAATTCAGTCGTTCGAACTGGCGTTTCGCATGCAAACAGAAGCGACCGATGCGTTCGATATCTCGAAGGAAACGAAAGCGATTCACGAACTCTACAAAGCTGACACGATTCACGGCCGGCAACTCCTCATCGCTCGACGATTAATTGAACGCGGAGTTCGTGTGGTCCAGTGTTATCACGGCGATGTCCAACCGTGGGACTCGCACAGCAATATCGCCGGCGAGCATCGCAAGCTTGGCAACGAGTGCGACGGCCCGATCGCCGCACTGTTGTTCGATCTGGCTCAGCGAGGCTTGCTCGACGAAACCCTTGTCATCTGCGGAGGTGAGTTTGGCCGCACTCCTGCCGTCGAGATTCCAATCGGCGGTGGCACTCCCACGGGCCGCGATCACAACCATCACGGCTTCACCATCTGGCTCGCGGGGGGCGGCGTGAAGGGCGGCTTCTCCTACGGAGCAACAGACGAGTTCGGCTACAAAGCCATCGAAAACCGTGTGCATGTCCACGACCTACATGCCACAATGCTGCAACTGATGGGATTCGATCATCGCAAACTGACATACCGCCATGCAGGCCTCGACTTCCGGCTCACGGGCATTGAAGAGGCCAATATCGTGAAGGAGATTCTGGCATGAAAAACCGGCAACTGTTATTCCGGGCGTCCGTGATACTTTCCCTGCTGGTGTGGCATCATCTACCCCGGCCACAGGTGGCTCGGTGCGGAAGGCGACAGTTTCGGCGACTCTAAGGAAAGGCTGACGGGCATCTAAGAGACTTAGACCAAGAACACCCGATACAAAGCCATATTGGGCGCGATTACCGCCTGACAGACCTTCACGGTGCAGTGGTAAAAGAGATCCTCGCATAAGGCATAGGTAAAAGAATAAAGGGATACATTCTTTTTTGATGGTAGTATGAGTGTTAGTCCATACCTTAGGTTGCAAAGAATCCGACCCACAGGATTTAAACGGTCAAGAATACAAACAGTTGTAAAACAGGTACGCAGAAAACCATGACAAGACCGAACCGCTCCCTCGTACTCCTAGCCGCACTGCTGCTTGT
>CALGTP010000145.1 GCA_937902105.1 uncultured Actinomycetes bacterium | reverse complement strand
ATGGAGTTTGCCCGAGAGCGCAAGAACGAATGTCGCACGCTACCTTCTGCTCCATCCACAGAGAGACCGTCAGGGCGACGGAAAGTGAAGTCGAAATCAATCATTCCGTTGGCACCGAGCAATCCAACTGTGAAAGCGGTGACCTCTTGATTGAATTCGGCGAGCATTAACTTGGCGATGGAACCCTCTGGCCCGGGGTTGCCTGCCTTGGCCGCCGCGGCTCCACGGGCATTGGTGAGGCGCAGTACTTCGCTACGACACCACAACCTCATCATCTGATCCTTCTGAGCTCCCGTTTGTAGATCGCTTGGAAGTTCGTTCCAGATGCGCACTGTTTCATCGATCGGACCCCGACGCTTGCTATTGCCGCCGCCACCGCCACCAATAGCGGTACGCTCATTCATCAAAGTGGTGAGTGCCACTCGCCAACCGTCGCCGATATCGCCGACACGTTGTGTATCAGGCACTCGTGCGTCGGTCATATAGACCTCATTAAATTCGGCCTCGCCGGTAATTTGGCGTAACGGTCGAACTTCAACACCGGGTGAATGCATATCGATCGCGAAATAGGTCATGCCTTTGTGCTTGGGCTGTTCGGGATCGGTGCGCGTCACGAGCATGCCCCAGTCGGCCAAGTGCGCCAAAGTATTCCAAACCTTTTGTCCGTTGACGACCCACTCATCACCATCGCGCACTGCACGTGTACCAAGACCAGCAAAGTCTGATCCCGCACCAGGCTCACTGAATAACTGGCACCACTTCTCTTCGCCAGTGAACATCGGTCGCAAGAATCGCTTCTGCACCTCATCGGATCCGTGAGTGGCAATGGTTGGGCCCGCTAAGGCAATGAAAAATGTGGCTGGGTCTTGAGGGGCCGCTCCCGCTTTACGCAAACCCTCTTCAACAAGGCGATTGAGATCGGGGCGTACGCCAAGTCCGCCACGGCCCACAGGAAAATGCACCCAGGCTAAACCTGCGTCAAAACGCAGACCACGAAAGGTGACATTGTCCATTTTCTTAGGATCATGGGTGGCGAGGAAATCGGCGAGAGCATTCTCTACAAGCGCACGTGATGTATCAAGAGTTGTCGTAGTCATGGATTAATTCTTACACGCTGACTGGGCGAACTCTCAAGCGCAACGAGTAAAAAAACATCTGATCAGCGCACAAAATGACGGGTTATGGTCGTTTAAGAGATGTGAGATTCATAGTCAGTGAGAGGGGTAATGATGACCAAGAAATTTGATACTCGGCCCAAGTCGGTGGCCAAGAAACGGACATACAAGCGCAGGCGTGTGCCAGTTGCGATGCTCCGCGAGGCCGAGCGCAGGACTGCGCAAATATTGGCAGATCCCAGATTTAGCTTGGAAAGATGGGAGGCTGCGGGAATGCCCGCTGAACGTGGATTTATGTTGCGCCAGTTCATCCAATTGCCGCCGTGTGAGGAACCTGTTGGATGGCGCGATCCGAATGTCGAAGATGAGAGTTTTTGGCCCAAGAAACGCTCCGGCTTATCCATTTTGTGGCTCCGTCGAGCCACTGACTTTCCACAAGTGATCGGCTGAACAATGGGACTCTTTGGGGCGTACCTGTCGTACCGACATGGAAAAAAGAAGGGTCAGCGTCAGGCCGAGTTAGCGAGTGAGATTGAGGCTGAACGTGATGCCCGTCGTCTTCGTCGTACCGATCCGTTGTGTCCGACATGTGGTCATCACTTCAGTCAGCATTCTCACGACACTGCCAGGCGTTGCCCGACTTATTCGTAGCACCGTCGGCGAGTTGATTTCACAAACTGCTGGGGATACCACCAAGTGCGCCACGGGCCTGCACCCGTTCCATGAAATCCGGCAAGTAGGCATCAGTTGGATAGGAGCGCACCATTTCGTCAAGAATCACCGCGTCAGCGCCCACCAAGATTCGCCACTCACCTTGCTTAACTCCGTTCAAAATGACAGTTGCCGCTTCAGATCCCGACATCGGAGCATTGTCTCGAAAAGCCTCACCTTGAGCTTGAATCCCCACCCGAAGATCTTCGTCACTGGCGCCACTGAGATCGATGCCAGCCTTGGTGAAACGAGAGCGCATCGTAGCGATTTGCTCTGCAGTCATCTCTTTTGGATCGGCTCCCAGCAGCTTGCGTGAGTTGATGGCGATCGAGGTTCCGATATGACCAGGCATGACAAGTGAAGCGCGCAGCGTCGGCGCATTCATACGGAAGTCAGTGATCAGTGCTTCAGTAAAACCCTTGACCGCGAACTTGGCGGCGCTGTAGGCCGTGTGAGGAACGTTCGGTCCGAGCGATGCCCAAAAACCATTGACTGAACTCGTGTTAATCACGTGACCGATCGGTGCGTCGAGTAACATGTGTAAGAAGGCGCGGGTGTTGTAGTACACGCCGTACCAGCACACGCCAAAGGTTTTTTCCCAGTCGTGACGATCCTCTTCAATAATGCTGCCACCACCACCGATGCCAGCGTTGTTAAACAACAAGTTGACATGTGGACGCCATGCCGCCACGGCATCACGAAATGCGAGAACCTGCGTCTCAATTGAGACATCGGCAATGAATGTCAGTATTTGCCCCGGGTTTCCGTCAGATGCACAGATCGCTGCGGTCTCCGCGAGGGTGTCCTCCATGACATCGCAGGTCGCCACATCACATCCGTCGGCCGTGAGTTGGCGCACTAACTCGCGACCCATGCCGGTGCCGCCGCCAGTGACGACGGCAACTCGGCCAGTGAATCCATTTTCAAAACGTTCGCTCATGAGTCTCTCCACTTTTAAATGAGTAGTTGACTTTAGAACTTAGTCGGCAGGCTCAGGACTTGAATGGGTCGTTCGGGTCAAAGCGCTTGTTGCGACCTTTATTGGAGCTACGGGACATCGAATGCAGCATCTTCATATCGCGTTCACCAAAATGCTCAAGGCGTTGAGTGAGTTCATTGATCTCGTCAATTTCCCGCTGATCAGCACCTGTGGCAACCAAGATGGCCACTACCTGGTTGAGAAGAATGCGGGCTTTGTCAATATGGCCTTGCCGAGCGTGCTTGATCGCTTCTTTGCGCAATTCGGCAACCTGCAATAAAAGGACCTGCTTGGTGACGTCGATATCCATCTCGCGAAGGTCGCTGGTATTTTCCGTGGACTCTAGGTCGACCGGGATCGTCAATTCATGGAGTTCAACTGAACCAATGGTGGATGCCCAACGCAGAACTAAGTGGGCAACTGTGAATGTGCCGACTCCCAGTCGGGGACGCAATGTGAAACGAACGACAATACGTCGCACCTCTTCACTAAAGGCATCACCGATCATGATCTGACGAACCCCTGAAACTCCGGGGACGTCAACGCCGTCAAACTCGTTGAGAACTTCAAAGGCAGCAGTGGCCTCGGTGGGTTGAATCTCCAAAGAGATATTTTGCGCAACGACTGAGGCCAGCCCATCAAACTCAGCATTAAAAACATTGAGTGCCTGATCGGGGCCGGCACACCAATAATCGTTACCGCGCCCAGCATCAGCGATAGCGGCCAACAATATTTCGTCGTATCCGTCGGCAAAACCGATCATTGAAGTGGAGACACTATGAGATGTAGCTCCGCGGACCATGGTGCATAATTCGTCGCTATCAGTCACGCCGGCGTTGGCATGTCCGTCAGTGAGGACGATGATTCGTTTAATCGCCGGTAATGACCCGGTACTTGGTGTGGCCGAGTGCAGAATCTCAAATCCTTTTAGCCAGCCACCCGATAAATTCGTTGAGCCACCGCTGTGAATATTCAGAATGCGGTCGCGTACTGTAGAAAGACTGTGGTGCGCAAGGGGCAGCACAACATCAATGGCAGTATCAAAACTGATCACCGCAATGCGGTCATTGGGGCCAGCGACACGGATCAGTTCGAGAACTGCGCGACGCACGGAATCAAGGGGTTCTCCACCCATTGAACCTGAACGGTCAACGACCAAGGCGATATCCAGGGGGGCTCGCTCAACGACCGGAGAACATGGTGCGGTGAGTTCGAGCATCATGTTGACGATCTCGTCGTGTTGCACGAGGATGATTGATTGATCTAGGCGGACTAGTGGTCTCATGATTTTTTCTGCTTTCTGTTGGGGTAAAAATCGCTACTCGTAGTAACGCTGGAAGACCTTTAAAGTGTGCATTTGCCCAGTGTGAGGGGATATTTTCGGAAATGTCTCAAGGCCCGACAGGGATGGACCGATAACTCTTTTCGTGATGAGCCAACAGTTTTTCGAGAATCTTGAGACGAGCGAAGTGAAGCCCCCACGAAACTTTCGTTTCGCCCCGTGCATGCTGTCGATTGCCTTTGCCGCCTACGGCGTCATCGTGCTGGCGATACTGACCACGCATTGATCAGAGTTCTGACTTGGAATCTTTGGTGGCACTTTGGTCCCTGGCAAGAGCGACAAAGCGTTATTGAAAAGGTTCTAGGTGATGAAAATCCTGACGTCGTATTCTTGCAAGAGGTACACACCACGGAGCAACAGGCCGAACATTTCGCAGCCAAACTGAATTACCAAGTTGTCGTCACTACAAGTGAATGGCAGATGGGTAATGCCATCTTGTCGCGTTGGCCGATTATTCGCCACGGACAAATTGCGTTACCTAATGCCAAGGGAGACCCCGCTCACCGCCGAGCATTATTTGCGATACTTGATTCTCCCTGGGGACCATGGCCGGTGATCTGTACCCATCTCGATCATCGCTTTGATGAATCAAATGTACGAATGTTGCAGGTTGATGCAATCGCCGATCTTGCTTTGAGTTTACGCGGAGATCCAAAAATAGATTTGCCAGTTCTACTTGGTGGTGACTTCAATGCAGTGCCCGATAGCGACGAGATCCGACGTTTGACCGGTCGTACATCTGTGAGACACCCGAATTTGGTGTTTGCAGATATGTGGGAATTACGCGGTGAGCACAATGGTCATACGTGGAGTAGCGCTAATCCGTATCTAGCGGATGCCAATTGGCCAAATCGCCGCCTTGATTATCTGTTCGTGAGTTGGCCGAGACCCAAGCCTGCTGGACATCCGTCCAAGATTTGGCTTGCGGGAGTCCACCCGATTGATGGGATTCAGGGTAGCGATCACTATGCCGTCGTCGCCGATGTTCGAGTCCCAGAAATTCTTTCGGGGGCGACTCCCTCCTCTTAGTTCGTCAGTCCCTCTGAGCGAGTAAGTTCGGTCAGGTCATGGCTACTTTACGTTTCAGTTTCGGCACGATGGGTTCTGGCAAAAGTACGCTTGCTTTGCAGATTCATTTTAATTTGGCGGTGAGAGATCGCAGAGGTCTGCTACTGACCAAACTTGACCGCGATGGAACTCAGGTCACGAGTCGCCTTGGAGTCTCGGCACCTGCCGTTGAGGTTTCACAATCCATTGATTTGTTCGCTCTTGCTGAAACAAGAATGCCGCTTGATTTCATTGTCTGCGATGAAGTGCAATTCTATTCAGTTGAGCAGTGCGACCAGTTGGCGCGCATTGTTGACGACCTCGGCGTAGATGTCTACGCCTTTGGTCTGATCACTGACTTTAAAGGCTTATTGTTTGAGGGCACAAAGCGAATGCTTGAAGTTGCTGATGAACGAGTTGAGATGCAGGTTGAGGCGCGTTGTTGGTGTGGTTCGCGTGCTACACACAACGCCCGTGTGATAAACGGTGTTGTCGTCTACGAGGGTGAAACCGTCGTAGTGGGTGACACTAATGATGTCGCCACACCATTGTTCGGCGATGTCGTGCGCTATGAACTTCTCTGTCGCCGCCATTATGTGCGTGGCGATATGGGCCAAGAAAAAACTTTTTAGTGCCAGGCGCAAGGCATGCGCTTGATGCCGTTGATGAATGAACTCTGCAGTAGGGCTGGCTCACCAGTGATTCGCATCTTTGGGAGGCGGCGGCGAATTTCGTCAAACATCACGGAGATCTCGCGGCGGGCCAGATTTGCGCCGAGGCAGAAATGTGGGCCACCTGCACCAAAGCCAACCTGAGTTGTGCTTGACGAACGGGTGATGTCGAAAGCAAAGGGGTCGTTGAAAGAGCGCTCGTCGCGGTTGCCTGAGCAGTACCACATCACGACTTTTTCGCCGGCAAGAAGTTTTTGTCCTGACAACTCGGTGTCTTCGGTAACTGTGCGGCGGAAGTGGATCACTGGCGTTGCGTAACGCACAATTTCTTCAACAGCAGTTTTAGTATTGGCATCGAAATCGTTGAACCACAGATCTTTCTGCGCTGGGTTGTCAGTGAGCAATTTCATGCCGTGACTGATTGCATTACGCGTCGTCTCGTTACCGGCCACGACTAACAAGATGAAGAAAGAACCGAACTCTTGGGCGGTGAGTCGCTCACCATCAACGACGGCATTCATCATTGCCGAAGTCACATCATCTTGTGGATGAGCGATTCGACTTTCACCGAGGGCTTGAGCGTAGGTGAACATTTCGATAGCGACCTTCATCAGGTCTTCAAGCGATGAGCCGAATTCAGGGTCGCCGACACCCAAGATGACATTGGTCCAATGAAAGATTTGCTTGTGATCTTCTTCGGGGATGCCCATCATGTCGCAGATAATCCCGAGTGGCAAGGCTGCAGCAATCTCTTCAACGAAATCGCATTCACTATTGGGAAAGCGTTCGATCAGTTCGGTGACTAGTCGCTCGGCACGTGAGCGCACTTGGTCTTCAATGCGGGCGACTTCCTTGGGGGCGAATCCACGCGAGACGATGCTACGTAAGCGGAAGTGCTTAGGGTCATCCATGTTGATCATCGAGCCGAAGAACTCATTCATCTCCATCGGTAGGTCACCGATATTGGAACCTTTGCCGCTGCAGAAAAGTTGTGGATTACGACTGATGTGCCAGATGTCGTCATGTCGTGTAATAGCGCGATACCCCGGTCCAGTGGGGAAGAGTGAGTCTTCAATAACGAGTTCTTTGAAAAAAGCAAAGGGGGATTCGTCGCGCAGGGTTTTGAAAGCACCTTCGCGAAAGAGGCGGTCTTTGAGCCAGAACTCGGGCGATGAAAGGTCGATTTCAGCGAGGCTGACTTTGGGAAGGGATGCGGTTGTGATCTTGCTCATATCTAGTAACCGTAGTCGTCAAGAACCCCAATCGTCTGTTCGGCAATTCGTGAGTCGAGCGAGACAATGAAATCCAGAGGTGGCAAGATGCAATCGTGAGTAACGAGACGGTCACTACGTTTACCTTTTTTGTCGATGCCGAAGTCTTTGGTGGTGGGGGATACGAGGCCGCTGCTTTGGCAGCTGACGAGAGTGATCTTTTCGATGCTGGGGTCTACAAGGTGGAGATCCCCACGGGATTTGCTGGTGACCTAGGAGATCGCGTTCCAGTTAGCGTCACTGGTACGGCGCGGGGTCTGATGTTCTACGCCAAGTTGTTGAACATCAAGGAGGAAATGCAACTTGAAGAACTTGGTCGTGTACGAGCAGCAGCCCTTGCTCGCGAGGATGATCAATAAAATTTGAGGTGACGGTGAGTCAGTCTGTAAGCGGGATTCTGTGAATCAGGTTGCCCCGATCTGGTAACCATCCATCTATGCGGTCTACCCGAGGAGTTTCCAGTTGCCTGGATGGACGGACCGCCCGTCTCCTCTGCTTGACCTTGCTCCGAATGGGGTTTGCCGAGCCATGTCAGTCACCTGGCATGCTGGTGCGCTCTTACCGCACCGTTTCACCCTTACCTGATCTGGTTTCCCAGCCATCGGCGGTTTCTCTCTGTTGCACTGTCCGTAAGGTCGCCCCCACCTGGCTCGCGCCAGCACTCTGTCCTGTGGAGTCCCGACTTTCCTCGACTGGTTTGCACCAGCCGCGGTCACCCGACTAACTCACCGTCGCAATGCAGTGTACGAGCCAAATCAGGCTCGCCGTCTCAGTCCTCGTAGATCAACGAATTGAGGCTGGGTGTTTCAAGATCGATGGTCGTGCGAGTACCCGATTCGTTGGCTGCACCAAGAATGACAGGAGCAGGCGACAGAGTTCCAAATGATGTCGGCACGGCATATGCCAATGCTGGAACATCGGCCTCCTCGCGATACTGAGCGGCGATGGACAGGCCAAATGAGGAGACCAGTCGATCGGGGTTCAACAGTGAGCCGATGAGGGCAGCGTGACGGGCCTCTTGCTCACCGATGCCAATAGCCGATCCACGCAATGCAGGATCAGAAAGTTTTGGAATGTAGGCCTGGTACGTCGAACCAGCAATTGTTTCTAAGGCATAGGCCAAGGCGAGGACATCGGCGACTGGATCAGCAGTTGGTTTAATGCCTGAGCCGCTATCGCCAACGATCAATTTCAAGGCTGGTTCAACGTAGATGGTTTGCAAACGCGGGTTGGGTTGAGTGAAAGCTGTGCCACCTAGTTGTTCGGTGAGAGAACTCGTGGCCTCGGCGTGGGCGCGATGGTCGCTGAGGAATCGGGCGGCCAAGGTGGCTGCATCTCCACTCAAAATACCCGCAGATGCAACAGCCTCGTAAACATGGATGGCGTTGTATTCAAGTGAAGTGGCTGTGCGCAATAACACGACATCGGTGACTTCAACATCAGCGAGTGCATTATCGGGCACTGAGTCTCCGATACGGGCGATACCCGTTGATTCACCTGCGCCACAGGCGGCGAGTAGTGCACCAAAAGAGATGGTTGCTCCGCCGGCCAGAAAAAAGCGTCGGCGGGACAATGATGTTTGTAATGCCGAACCGAAATCGGCACCTTGAGTGGCGCGCACAATTTTTGTCAGGGCTTGCAATTCTTGGCGATTGGAATGACTCATCGTTATCTCCGGGTCAGGCGCTAGGCGCTGAGGTCGTGGCCACGGCTGTGGTTACTAAGAATAAATCAATGTCAGCGACTGCTGACTTGCCAGCAATAGTTGCGAGAGCCACACAGTGACGTGCTTCGGTGATCACGATCGAGGCCATTAAGGCTGCGCCGTCGGTGCCGACGAGTTCACCTACCAAAGTCGTATGTGCAGCCACGATTGAGTTCTCCAGTCCGTGCGCAGCCAAGGCCGCACCCACAGTCTCAGAACCAAAATCTGCAACCAGTGAATTGAAAAGTTCATCATCGCGAGTTTGCGGCGCATCAGCACCTATGAGCGAAGAGATTGATTGGGCGTAAGCATCATGATGTGCTGATAAGGCCACGAGACTGGCAAGATGATTTCCTCCAGCACCTGCAGCGATGGCTGAGTTGTAGAGATCACGGGCGGCCAATTCCGTGGATTGAGCCGCAGAGAGCAGTTCCACATCGGCTGCAGTTGGGCGCTTCACTGGGGGAGCGCTGTTGGTCTTTGAAGCAGTCACGAGATTCCTTTCACGAACACGTTCTCTCAGCCTTGTAGGTCAAGGTGGCTAGTAGCAACTTCAAATCCTAGAAGTCAAGACTTGATAGTTCTGTGATCCATCCGGCGGCACGGGTCACAGCCTCTTTCCACTGTCCACGGATGGATGCACGGTCAAAGTGAGAGCGCGGCTCGACGCTACTTTTTGGGGTCCATAAGGCCTCAATATCGCTCAGATCTGACCATGTTCCGACTGCTAGACCAGCTAGGTAAGCGGCTCCCAAGGTGGTGGCTTCGGCGACTGGAGACACAGACACTGGTCGCCCAGTGCTGTCGGCGAGGGCTTGAACAAAAGTTGGATTGGTGCTCATGCCTCCGTCAATGCGAAGTTCTTGGACTTGTGAGAGCGGATAGTCGGCCTCAATGCTTTCTAGGAGATCAGCGCCGCGATGGGCGATCCCTTCCAGGACTGAGCGCACTACATGACTGCGATTGCTGCCACGGGTCAAGCCGAGTAGTGCTCCGCGGGCGCCATAATCCCAATGTGGGGTTCCGAGTCCGAGCAATGCCGGGACATAAAAGACACCTTCACTTGAATCGCACTGAGCGGCGATTGTGTGACTTTCCTCTGGCGTGGAAATGAGCCCCATGTCTTCGCGCAGCCAATCAATATTGGTACCTGCTGACAGCATGATCGCTTCCGCTCCCCAGGTGACACTGGGCGTCGAATCTTTTTGTTGGCGGCTCCAAGCAATGATCGGGAATGTGCCATGCACTGTGCGCAGTGATGAGGCAGGTTGCGCATCATCAAGACAGAGGTTCATCATTCCGCCCGTTCCGAATGTGCACTTCGCCATATTCGCACGCACGCATGATTGACCCATCAGAGATGCTTGTTGATCGCCGGCAATGGCTGCGATCGGAGGCGAACCAGGCAGTGCACTTGCCAGACCAATGACTCCAGATGATGGCACCAAAGATGGGAGCATGGAGACAGGAATGCCGAGAACTGAGCAGGCTCTTTCATGCCAGGTGATCTGCGGGTCAGAAGTTGGATCGAGTAATCCGGTCACTGCGGCATTGCTGTGGTCCGTGACGTGCAGAGTGCCACCAGAAAGCGTCCATGCAATCCAACTATCCACCGTGCCGATACACAGATCGTGGGCTCGCTCAGCAATCGCGGCAGCATCACCGACGTATGTCTTGAGGAGCCACGCCGCTTTGGTGGCGGTCTGATTGGGGGCTAAGGCCAAACCATGTTCCGCTTTGGCCATGATGCATTCAATGACAGTGCGCAGGTCCTGCCAACCGAGCCCAGGTCCAATTGGTACGCCAGTGTTGCGATCCCAGATGATCGTCGAAGCACGTTGAGTGGTGATTCCAACTCCCGATACGGGTCCACCTTGTGCGAGGGCGAGATGAGCCACCTCAAGAACAAGTCGGGCCATTTCAGTGGCATCAAATTCGACCAAGCCCGGAGCGGGAGTTGTCGGACGAAAGGACCGATAGTGCAGAGCATCCACGGATGCGTCAGGTCGCACAATCGCGGCTCGCAATCCGCTTGTTCCAACATCAATGACAAGTATGGATGAGGTCATAGTTTTCTTCGTCCCTGGGGCAGGACGCCTCGTTGTTGCATCACAGAACCAATAAAACCCCCGAGAACACTGACTGTCAGAGTAATCGTGAAATTAAATAAGACTGCGATCCAATGCACTTCGGCGCCACGCACCAACTTAACAACAATGAAAATAGTTTGTGCTGCGATGTAGGTCGCGGACGCAGTCACCATGGCATGTGTTAGGGGTGTGCCGCGTTGTTGGTGCCATGCCGCTATTGCCGAGCCAAGTAAAAAACCAAGGGCCGCGCAGAGAGCTAAGAAAACAGCAAGGCCACTGTTATCGGAAAAGATGCGCGCAGCAATAGAGAATGGCACCGCAAAAACAAGAGCCACGGATGCGCCGGAGCGAATAGCTAAATGATCCCAGCGTGATGAAGAACCGGGCTGTGTGCTCATGGCCAGTTTAGGGCTGTCAAATAATCTGGAATCGGCAACCCCATTTTGCCAGGGTTCAAGATGCCCTGTGGATCAAGGGAGTTTTTCATTGCAATCAGCACGGCAAAAGATGACCCCATCATGTCACGGACGAAACGCGCTCGGTTCAGTCCGACACCATGATGGTGGCTGAGATTTCCCCCGTGAGTGAGAACACTACGTGCGCCGGCATCCCACATCGCGAGGTAGGTGGACTCAACCTCATCTGGGGGCGGAGTGGCGGCGAAAGTAAAATACAAACATGCGCCATCAATGTAACTGTGGGATAAATGACAGGTTGCTGAGCGGGCGTGCGGCACGGCCAACATGGCTTGTCGAGTGGCATCAAAGATGGCAGGCAATGTGGACCACGGTGCTGCAATTTCCATCGTGTCGACAACGAAACCTTTTTTAGTGAGCGCTTGCAGTGCACTGGTGTCGTTGCGATGATGCATCCATTTCTCAACCGCTTCAACATCGCGTGGTATGCAACCAATGGTCGCCAAGCATTCTTCTTCAACGATTGACATTGAGGCATTGACGGAAGCGACATCGCCCTCATCAAGTACTAGTAGGGCACAGATGACGCCATCGCCACCTTGACCGCGCTGGCTTTCTGGCGCATCGTACAAACGCAACACAGCAGGAGTAGCGCCACGTCGCATGATGCGGCGGCAGGCTTCAAGCCCATCTTCGAAGGTGGCAAAACCGAAAGCGGCCCGACGTTCCAAAGTCGCTACGGGATGACATTTCAGCCAGATGCGAGTGATGATTCCGAGTGTGCCTTCACTACCAATGAACAGTTGGTTGAGATCAGGTCCACTTGCGGCCTTCGGCGAACCCCCCGTACGCACAATCGTGCCATCAGCGAGTACCACCTCTAGACCGATGACCATGTCCTCAATCTTGCCGTAGCGCGTTGAGTATTGACCAGCACCGCGACACGCAACCCAACCACCGACCGTGGCAATATCAAAACTTTGTGGATAATGACCCACTGTTAATCCCATGGGCGCAAGATGTGCTTCAAGATCGGGCCCGAAGGTGCCCGGCAAAATTTCAACGGTGAGCGACTCGTCATCAACGCTCACTACACCCTGCATCGCCGTGGTGTCTAGAACCACTCCTCCATATAAGGGAATGGACGCTCCACACACTCCACTTCGACCACCAGCAGCAGTGACGGGAATTTTTTCCTCATTGCAGTAGGACAACAGATGGGCGATCTGTTCAGTTGAGATGGGTCGGCAGACGGCGGCGGCTTGCGCGGGCACTTCACCGGCCAGTCCCCAATGCATTGTCAGTGGCCACCAGTCACGACTCGCCTGGGCGGTGACGCGAGGGGAGGTATCAGTTGAACAAATCTGAGCCAGGGCCCCGATTTGTGACGGCTTCAACCCAATGACAGGATGTCCGAAATGACTTGATACGAGACCATCATCGGCCGTGACAAGATCGATTGGCGATGTGATTTCATGTTCAAAAAGCTGCTTATTCATAGGAGTTCCCCTCAGGAATAGAGATCACTTTGAGTGACATTGCCGGCCACGATTTCATGCTCGCAGATCTCGTTAAAGGCCACAATTTCGCTTTCAATGCGCTCCGTATTCCAGTCTGCATATGGTGCCACAATCTCGGCGACGGCGCGCGCAGCTTGTTGGGTGGCGGAGCGATCAAACAGCAATGAGCGTGTGCGACGCGACAAAATATCGTCCAGGGTTGTAGCCATTTCGTAGGTCACGGCGAAAACTGCCTCTGCCATGACGTAGGGCAAACCTGACACCATTGGGGCTGCTAATCGCGCATCTGAGTCCATCATCGCAGTCACCACCGAGGCATCTGATCCAAAGCGATGAGCGAGATGGGCATCAAATGTTCCTGAGCCCTGAGGTTCTTTGAACCCGCGAGCACCGTGCAGCTTGAGGTTTTTGGTCTGACACCGTTTGCTCTTGTGCTCTAACTTCAGTGCACTCAGGACATCAAGAGCCGCGTCAACTGTGTCTTGAGCCATCTCGCGATACGTCGTTAGTTTTCCGCCAGTGACTGTGATGATGCCTGAATCTCCAGTAAAAACAAGGTGTCTGCGCGAGAGGTCAGCAGTGCGTGCTGCTTTACCGCCTTGGCCCGTTCCATCGGCGGCGTTGACTTGTTTGACAAGTGGTCGCAACCCTGCCCATACGCCAGTGACATCTTGCGTCGTGATACCAGTTGTCACACTGGCATTGAGAGCACGCAGTACATAGTCAATGTCATCTTTGGTGCACTGCGGATCATCAACTGGACCTTGATAGTCCGTGTCAGTGGTTCCGATATAGGCATGAGTGAAAGTGCCGTCAGGTTTTGGTCCCCACGGGACAACAAACAAACTGCGCTTGTCTTTGGGCACGGGGATGATCACAGCAATATCGTTTCGAACTTTTTCCCACGGCACGGTGACGTGCACACCTTTGGCTGGGCGAATCGTGTCGGGGTCGATTCCATTTTCAAGAGTTCGCACAGCATCGGTCCACACACCGGCGGCGTTAACCACAACGTGGGCTTGCACATCAATTGATTCACCGTCACACAAAACCGTGACACCATTAGCTTTTGAGTCCGATGAGCGCAAAATATTGGTGACTGCGCAACGGTTGATGATGACCGCACCGTGATCGGCGGCAGTACGCGCTAATGCCAGACATAACCGCGCGTCATCGGCTTGAGCGTCGTAATAGATATACGCCGATGCCAACCGTTGGCTAGGCATGGTCGGCATGTGAGATAAAGCTTTTTTCTTGCGCAGTCGTCGGTGGATACGACCAATTCGTGCACCACCCGTGATGTCGTACATCCATAATGCCGAACCGAGCGCCCGAGCAATTTTGCGTGAGACAACACCATCTTTGGTCAGTATGGGCAACAGAAAAGGCAAAAGCGTGACAAGGTGGGGAGCATTTCGTCGGAGTCGCTGCCGTTCATACAGCGCTTCATAGACCAAACGCACTTCACCTTGTTGCAAATACCGCAAACCACCATGAATGAGTTTCGAACTTTTTGATGAGGTGCCTGAGGCAAAGTCGTAGCGTTCCACAAGAGCAGTTTTTAAACCTCGTGATGCCGCATCGAGGGCCACACCAAGCCCTGTTATTCCCCCTCCAACCACAAGAACATCGAATTGTTCGCTAGAAAGCCTCCGCCGCATGGAGTCCCGGTTGAAATGATCGGGGGAGAGGATCGCGGGCACACTCCGAGAGTACTCCGAGTTTGGCCAGATGTCCCCGTGAGACAGTTTTCACAGGTTGCTAATCTGCAGGTCTTGCGAAGAAAGAAAAAAAGCGTCTAATTTTGCCCTCGTGAAAGCGCCAGCAGAACTAACTGCAAAATTTCGTGCAAGTGGTCTCAAAGTGACGCCGCAACGGCAGTTGCTCTTTCGTCTGATGCACGAGAACAAAAGTCACCCGACTGCGGACTCCCTGTTTTCGGTCGCCAGTGTTCACATGCCAGGTATCTCTTTGAGGACTGTGTACCAAACTTTGACCGATCTCTCGTCTATGGGTGAACTGCGATTGATTGATGTGGGAAGCGGGGCGACCCGTTTTGATCCCAACATTGACGACCACCATCACCTTGTATGTCAATCCTGTGGCGACGTGCGCGATGTCTATGTGTCGGGTTCGGGGCAACTCGATGTCAATGAATTAGATGGATTTTCTGTCGACACAACAACGATTCTGTTCCACGGTTTATGTACGCCATGCCGTGCGACGCAAGAGGTTTCCTCAACTGTGGCTGAGCCGCTAGTGGGGATTTCAAAAAGCAATACCTCCAGTAAAAACACAACCAACCCGAAAGAGAGAATGTCATGAGCCTCAACGGCACTAAGACACACGAAAACCTCAAGGAGGCGTTCGCCGGCGAAAGTCAGGCCAATCGCCGTTACTTGTGGTTCGCACAGAAGGCCGATATCGAGGGTTACCCCGACGCGGCATCATTGTTCCGCTCAGTCGCTGAAGGCGAAACTGGCCACGCTCACGGTCACTTGGATTACTTGGCCGAAGTTGGTGACCCAGCATCTGGCGAGCCCATCGGAGAAACCGAGGCCAACTTTAAGGCCTCGATCGCTGGTGAGACTTACGAGTACACCCAGATGTACCCAGGCTTTGCCAAGACCGCCCGCGAAGAAGGCTTTGCCGAAATCGCTGACTGGTTTGAAACTCTGGCCCGTGCCGAGAAGAGCCATGCTGGTCGTTTCCAAAAGGGACTCGACGATCTGTAAGCACAGTGCCATCTAGTAAATAGTTCATGCAAAATGTGTGATTCGGGGTGCTTCGTCCTTGATGGAGCACCCCGAAACTCCATTGGCTAAACCCTGAAGAAATTTTTCGCATAAGATTGAGAACAGCATGACGATCACTTACGACCCGAAGCACCCGAAGTACCTTGATGAAAAAGATGTTCGCGATGAACTCACCAGGGTCTACGACTTGTGCCACGGTTGTCGTTTGTGTTTCAAATTCTGTACGTCTTTTCCCACTCTGTTTGATTACATCGATCGTCACGATGATCAAGATGCTGGGCGCCTGACTCCTGCTCAGCAAGATCAAGTCGTTGACGAATGTTTCCAATGCAAGTTGTGCTATGTCAATTGTCCGTACATTCCCGGTCAAAGTGAATGGGAACTGGACTTTCCGCGTCTCATGCTGCGCGCTGATGCGATGCGCCACACCAATGATCAGGTTTCACTGCGCGATCGCCTGACTACCAACGTCATGGGTCATACGGACCTCTTGGGTAAAGTCGCGACGACGACATACCCTGTTCTCAATAAAATGATGGGCGCCAAACCAGGCTCGGTCGTGCGTAAGTTGATTGAGAAAACCTCTGGTGTTTCTAGTGAGCGCGTGTTGCCTCCTTTTGCTAAGCAACGCTTTACAACATGGTTTAACCGTCGACCAAAATTACGGATCGGAAAGCGCCAAGGTCGAGTCGCCTTGTTCCCGACATGCCTCGTCGAGTATCAGGCTCCCGATGTCGGACAGGATCTCGTCAAGGTTTATGAACGCAATGGCATCGAGTGCACCTTGGCCGACACCACACAATGTTGTGGTGCACCGTTCTTGCATAGTGGTGATATCGACAGTTTCACCAAGATCGCTGAAAAAAATGTCAAGGCTTTAGCCAACACCGTTCGTAAAGGTTTAGACATTGTGGTACCTCAACCCACCTGCGGTTATGTGTTGAAGAAGGACTATTTGGATTATGTTGGCGGGCCCGATGCCGAGTTGGTGGCGGCTAACACGTATGACGCCAGCGAGTATCTGATGAAGATCCATAAAGGAGACGGCACATCGCTGAATACCGAGTTCCTCGGTGATGTGCCGGAATCAATCACCTATCACACTCCTTGCCACTTGCGTGCGCAAAATATTGGTCTTAAGAGTCGTGATCTGATGAAACTCACGGGTGCCAAAATCAAATTGATTCAGCAGTGTTCGGGTATTGATGGGATGTGGGGACTACGGGCAGAAAATGCCGAAATGTCGATACCCATTGGTCGAAAACTAGGTGACGAAATCATCAAAGCAGGTGGAGATGTTGTGGCCGGTGATTGTCATCTCGCTAACGGCGCAATTAATGAACAGACTGGCAGAGTTTCGCTGCATCCGATTTCCTTGATAGCGCGTGCCTACGGAATACCAGAAGAGTGAACACTCAAATGACAAGAAAGGCTAAGCATGAATACTTTAACCCCCCGCAAACTATCGTTATCTGACATCGCCGATGTCCGCGCATATGAACGCGAGCGACCTGAATTCAAAAATCAAATCATGGACATGAAACTCCGTCGTCGCCTGGCACTTGGGCCGTTTGTCTCAGTCATTTTTGAAAACCGCGACACCGTGAGATATCAAATTCAAGAGATGGCACGTGTTGAACGACTGTCAACCGATGAAGAGATTCAAGCCGAGATTGATACCTACAATCCGATGATCCCTGATGTGGGTCAACTATGCGCCACGCTGTTCATTGAACTCACGAGTGAAGAGCAGATGCATGAGTGGCTCTCAAAATTAGTGGGCATTGAAGGCTCATTGGTATTTCGTCTATCTGGTGGTCGCGAGGTGCGTTCAATGACTGAAGCACAACATGCTGGGCAATTGACTCGTGATTATGTCACTGCAGCAGTGCATTATGTGCAGTTTGCCTTCACGTCAGATGACATCGCCGCATTGGCCGAAGGGGGAGCGTTGTTGACTTGTGATCACCCCGCATACCGAGAAGTGATCTCCCTGACATTGGACAACGAGATCGAATTACTCGCGGATTTGCGTCCTTAGGGGCGATAGCGGCTTTTACCGCAGGTCACGAGCCCATTTCATTTTGCCTCTTCACAAAGGCGCTTAATTCTTCTATTGTCTCGCTTAACGCAGATATCACCTAGGGGGAGCTTGGGCGATGACAGTGGAGGGAATAAAATGGAACTCATATGGCGGTCATTAGGAGCATGTCGGGGGCTTGACCCAGAGATGTTTTTTCCTGAGACTGAGGATCAAGCAGATGTAGCAAAGATGGTGTGTTCGGGTTGTGACGTGAGAATTTCCTGCCTTGAACATGCTTTGGCTAGTCGCGAAAAGGTTGGCATCTGGGGCGGAACGACTGAGAGAGATCGTCGACGAATCATTCGTCACCGTCGCCGAGTGGCCTAAAGAGGTCGTCGCTAGCCTGTCAACTATGACCGAGTCATCTTCGTCGTTGCCGATCACCTTGGAATCAGTGGGCGGCTGGCCTGAACTCATTTCTTTGTTGCTTGACCGCAGAGACATTGATGCTGCCTATGCGCGTGCTGCGATGGCGAATATCCTTGCGGGCTCAGCCACGCCAGCGCAGTTAATCGGTTTTGTTGTGGCGTTACGAGCCAAGGGTGAGACTCCCGAAGAAATCTCAGGTTTATTGGATGCAGTTTTAGCCGCCGCTACGCTCGTACCACTTGATGAGTCATTGCGCGATCGAGCGATTGACATCGTGGGTACGGGTGGGGATCGCAGCCACTCAATCAATGTCAGCACCATGGCAGCCATAGTTGTTGCTGGTGCTGGAGTTCCCGTGTGCAAGCACGGCGCACGCGCCGCTTCATCGCAATGTGGCACAGCCGATGTTCTCGAAGCCCTTGGAGTTGCCGTCGAACTATCGCCACAGGGTGTTCTGCGTTGCGTTGAACGCGCCGGTATTGGTTTTTGTTTGGCGGCGCGTTATCACCCCGCTTTTCGCTTTGCAGCGGCAGCGCGTCGCGAGATCGGCGTGCCGACGGTTTTCAATTTGTTGGGTCCGATGGCTAATCCTGGGCGTGTTAAACGTCAACTCATCGGGGTGGCAAATCCCTTGGTTGCCGAAAGAATGTTGGCATCTTTGCGTTTGCACGGTGCAACGTCGTCGTGGGTCGTACATGGCGGCGGTCTTGACGAACTGACGACGACAGGACCGTCGACGGTTCTTGAATTGCGGGATGGGCATGTGCGAACCTTCACCGTTGACCCAGTCGCTCTAGGTCTAGCCCCAGCAATCTCGACGGAACTCACGGGTGGAACTCCTGCGTTTAATGCTGACGTGGTGCGGCGCGTGATGGACGGCGAACATGGAGCGCATCGCAACATTGTTGTTCTCAATGCCGCGGCGGGTCTTGTTGTTGCAGATGCCACTGAGTCACTTGAAGAGGGAATCGCTATTGCTGAATCAGCCATTGATTCGGGTAAGGCGTTCCAAGCGCTGTCGTTATTAGTCAGTGAGTCGCAATCGGCATTAGCTGACTTTGGCGCTTAAGTTAGACGATCTATGACCTTGGCGGTGCGGGTTCCTGGTTCCTCGGCCAACATGGGTCCAGGTTTTGATGTCCTGGCGATGGCTGTGTCGATCTATGGCGAACTTGGCATCGTAGATCCATTTGCACACTCGCACGGGCAAATAGCCACCACAAATCATCCAGCGAATGTGGCATTTGTGCGAGCCGGCGGGATCGGAGAAGTGTGGGTGAACTCGCCGATTCCATCGGGCCGCGGGCTTGGTTTCTCAGCGGCGATGCGGGTCGGTGGAGCGACCCTTGGTTTAGCGCAACGTCAAGGTATCGCCGAGACAGAATTCGCTCAGTTCATTGACGCCTCGCGCGGTGAACTTGTCGAACTCGCTGCTGAATTAGAGGGTCACTATGACAATGCTGCAGCCAGCGTTTGGGGTGGCGTGGTGTCGGCATCTCCTGAGCGGGTCGCCTTGATTCCGTTAGCCGCAACGATGAGAAGCGAAGTGTGTGTCCTTGTGTGGATTCCACAATTTCAAACGGCTACGTCAAAAAGCCGCCGGAATCTTCCAGATACCGTGTCAAGAGTGGAGGCGATTTTCAATATTGCCCGAGCTACACAGTTGGTCATTGCATTGTCCACGGGTGATTTTGATTTATTGCCTTCGACGGCATCGGATCAACTGCATCAGGAGGTTCGCTTGTCCGATACTCCAATGTGCGCTGAGGTGATGGCCGCTTTAGTCAACGCTGGGGCCTTGTCATCTTGGCTTTCTGGTTCGGGACCCACGGTCGCGGCTTTTGTACGACGCGCCAACGTAGATGAGGTGGCAAGGCTGATCGGACGCGATTTCCCGTTAGGTCGAACTCGAATTCTTGATATTGATATGCGCGGTATTCACTCAATCTAAGCAGCAGTGTGCAGATCGAGACGATGCAGTTCGGGAACAGCTTGAATGGGCGAGGCCCATTGACCACTGCAACTGGAAAGTTCAGGGTGCATATTCTCGTCCTCTAAGAAACGAGCAATACACATCACTTCATCAAAGAGATGACGCTCAAGAGGTCCAGCGCAGGACTCTGAAGATTGATGAGGTTCTAAGAGAGGTGCGAGGGAGTCCAAGACCTTGTTGCCTGTCACTGTGAGTGGGGAGAAAAGCTGTCCATCCAGCCGAGTCCCGATGAGTACGCCACAGTCAATGTCGTAGTGCACATCGCTGTGCTGCAAACTCAATGAACCTGCATCACGTAATTGATCACAGCGACGTTGGCGATTGAGGGCTTGCACCAAAGCCTGCGTGCGGTCCCGCATCAAGGCGGCTTCTTCAAAGCGTTGCGCGATTGCCAAAGCGGTCAACCGTTCGTGCAAGAGGGCGAATAGTGCTGCAGGTGATGTGGTGAGTGAGGAACTGATGAAATCGACGATCGTGCCATAGTGGGAGCGATCAGCAGTGCCCGAGCATGGGCACAGGGCCACTCCAAGTCGGGCTGCTGAACACACTGGAGCGTCACTCGGCGGCGTATATGTGCGGCCCATGCGTGCCGTGCAGCGACGCAGTGGCACGACTGACTCAATCGCTTCGATCACCAAGCGAGCGGCACTACGACTGGTCAATGGACCAATGTGGATGCCTTTTTTCGCAGGGTTTTTAGAAATCACGAGTCGTGGCCAATCCTCATCAAGAGTCAGGCGTACATAGCAGTATTTGTCGCTTCTCGTGCCGATCCTGTTGTACTGCGGAGTGAGACGTTGAATCAACCGCATCTCTAAAACTCCCGCTGTCAAGGCATCAGGCGTAGCGATGTGGTCAACGCCGTGAACCTGACGCAGCAGCGGACCAATCTTGCGTCGTGTCTCAGTCGTGCTGAAATAACTGCGAACACGCTGGCGCACATTGGTGGCTTTGCCGACGTACAGCACCTGACCGTTCACATCAGAAAAGATGTAGACCCCGGGCGAGCGAGGCAGGTCTTCGGTGAGGCGGAGTTTGTTGGCTTGTGGATGGGTTCCGAGTTTGGGTAATCCGATCAGATCATCAAGACCCATCACCCCAAATCCTGATGCGCGCTCAATCAATAAATGTAAAAGATCACCTGTGGCTAGGACATCATCTAGGGCGCGGTGACTGGGTTGATGAGCGAAGCGAAAATGGGCCGCCAGAGTGCCGAGTTTGCAATCTTTTACTTCTGAACGCACAAGGCGACGCGCCAATGGCACGGTGTCAATCACTTTGTTTGTCAGTGGATCGCGATCGTCGCGGATCATCGCCGCGTTCAAAAATCCAAGATCGAATCTGGCGTTGTGGGCCACAATCACACTGTCTCCAATGAAGTCGCGCAGAGTTCCGAGCAAGGCTTCAATACGTGGTGCGGGCATCACCATGGCTTCGGTGATTCCCGTCAGGATGGTGATGAAAGGAGGTATGCCGCAACCGGGATTCACCAGAGTCTGGAAGGTTCCGATGCACTCACCACCTCGGTATTTGGCTGCGCCAATTTCGGTGATTCGATCGTGTTCGGCAGAACCACCGGTTGTTTCAAAGTCGATGACGCAAAAAGTGACATCGCTCAGAGGGATTCCGATTTCGTCAAAAGTTTTCTGCACCATCTGAGTGTTCCCGAACAAATGTTCTATGTCAAGTATCTCGGTGAGGAAGTACGTGACAGGGGCGCCAGAGTCGTACTCTCGGAGCATGACTATTCGCTATCGGTGCACCTTGTGTGGAAACTTGACCCGCTTTGATGTCGTGCGGACCACAAAAACTTCGTCTTTTTATCACTACACGACCGGTGGAGAGCTAAAAATTGAAGATGAGCAATTATTGCAGGACGACTTAGAGTCAGTGCTGTGCCGCTGGTGTGGCCCCACAGGAAAAATCGAAGAGTATGACGGGTCATTTGACGCCGTCTGAACTCCATGAACTTTCCGACGGCTGTCTGGATAGCAGCCTGCGACCTCATGCTTGGTTGAACTGGTGGCGAGTTATACCCGAAATCGGGTATAACTCGCCACCAGTTCAACCAATGAACAGAGGTGTTTGAGCGCGGTTAGCAAGTGATTTGCGAATGGCTAAAACCCAGCCAACAATGACTGCAGCTGAAAAAATCAACCATTGGATGGCGTACGACAAGTGTGGTCCCTGAGAAAGTTCCGGTGGGTTAATGGATGCGATCGTCGGACCCTCGCTTGGTTCGGAAGCTTTGGCTACGAGCGCCACCGGTAGCAATTCGTAATCGATCTGTTCTCCAAGAAGCGCGATATCTAGGCGGAAGAACTCGCTCTGCTCGCCACTACCTTGGGTTGCCTGACCTGACGTGCGTTGTTCGGATACCCGCACCGTTCCGAGGACACGCACGGTACCCAACGGAGCTGACGGTGGAGTCGCTGAGAGGGCGATGAATCCACGGTTGACCAAAATGGCCCGTCCATCGTCAAGTATCAGAGGAGTGACAACGTTGAGACCAGCCACACCATTTTGACTGCGATTAAGAATCAGAACTTGCTCACTGGGGTCATAAGTGCCGATTGCACCTGCAAAACGCCACTGCACGGCAAGAGGATCTGAAAGATCGAGTTCCGAAATATTCACGGTCTCCAACGCGGATCGTTGACGGACTTCACTATTGAACTCTCGGCGGTCGCTCAACCGACCGAATTGCCACATTGATAAGTTGACCATCAAGACAACACCCAAGAGACATAACAGGTGAAAAGCGATCCACTTAGGTCGTAGAAGGAAGCGATACATCCCACAGAACCGTAGCGGGAGTGCGCCCACGTGAGGCTAGATGTGGCACCCTATTTATGTGACTGAAAGCGTTGACCTTCCAAACTTCAAGATCCCTCACGCGGAAAAGATCGAGTGGATGATTGAAACGAATGGCTGGGCCCTTGAGCCGGTGCCAGCGGACCTCACCACCGTGCCTCCCCAGCCACGATATTCGTACACCATTGGCATGCCTGAATGTCACGCCTTCCCAGAAATCATCGTCTTTGGTTTGGCGCCGATTGCGATTAAGGGATTGATTGATCTAGTGGTTGAGCAGATTGTCGGGGGAGTGGAGATTCCCCGCAACATTCCGCTGACTGGACTCTTGGACAATGATTTGCGCTGCATCTTCTCTCCCGTTGACTTAGATAGTCACGCTAAGTTTTTCGACACTGCTATCAAGTGGCATCAGGGTGGTTCCTTCGAAGTCGTGCAGTTCGTATGGCCTGATAGAAGCGGGTGGCTACCCAATGAAAGTGGGTTTGATCAGACATTGAGGATTGTCCAGCCGCTGATCGGCACCTTCGTCTGAATCTTGGGTCAAAGATCGCCCTTAGGACTTATTGAGTGCCACACTTAGGATGTGAATCAGGCACTTCCTCTTTTGGTTTTTGACGGTGACTGTGCTTTTTGTACACGATGTGTTCGTTTCATCGAACGTCGGATGCGCCGCCATCCGCGAATCGCACCCTGGCAAAGTCTTGATTTGGCAGCGCTGAATCTGACATCTGCGCAATGTGAGACAGCCGTGCAGTGGGTTGACGCTCAGGGATCAACTAGTTCGGCGAATATCGCCATCTCCCGTCTCCTGGTGTTTGCAGGTTCGGGCTGGCGAATCTTGGGATTCGCTTTGATGGTTCCTGGAATACGTCAAGTCTCCGCAGTTGTCTATCGTTGGGTAGCCAAGAATCGAGATCGGATGCCAGGTGGGACTGCCCAATGCGCCTTGCCGCAAGCGGACCGCGTCGCCGGAAAATCGGACCTTGGGGACACTGTTGCGACATCTGAAGTGAGGGATTCCAGTCCCGAGTTGTAAGAATGGAGCCGTGACCAACCCCCGCGAACAGTGGCAAGAGGCCTTTGATGCTTCTTCAATCCGTAATGACAAGTTTCAGACCATGTCGGGCATCCCTCTGGAACCCGTTTATGGACCTGAGGATGGCGAATTTCCTGGTATCTACCCGTACACGCGTGGACCATATGCCTCGATGTACCGCTCCAAATTGTGGACGATGCGACTCTTCGCTGGGTTTGGAACTGCGATCGACACTAACCAACGCTTCAAGGATATTTTGAAATCTGGTGGGGATGGTCTGTCGACTGCCTTTGACATGCCGACCCTGATGGGATTGGATTCTGATGATCCGATGTCGTTGGGTGAAGTCGGTCGATGTGGAGTAGCGATTGACACTTTGGCTGACATGCGTGATCTCTTTGCCGATATTGATCTTGGTGGCATCACCACTTCAATGACGATCAACTCGCCGGCAGCGGTCCTTTTGGCAATGTTCGTTGCCCAAGCAGAAAATGCTGGAGTGCCGCGTGTGAAGTTGGGTGGCACATTACAAAATGACATTTTGAAGGAATACCAAGCGCAGAAAGAGTTTGTCTTTCCTCCTCGACAGTCGATGCGCCTCGTACGTGACACTGTCGCTTTCACCGCTGCTGAAATGCCGCGCTGGAACTCGATTTCAATTTCTGGATATCACATCCGTGAGGCTGGTTCGACTGCCGCCGAAGAATTGGCTTTCACTTTGGCGAATGGTTTTGCTTATGTTGAACTTGCTCGTCAGGCGGGACTTCCCGTCGATGCATTTGCGCCGCGCCTGTCGTTCTTCTTCAATGCTCATATTGACTTTTTTGAAGAGATTGCCAAATATCGCGCAGCCCGACGCATTTGGGCACGTTGGCTCAGCAAGCGTTACGGTGCCACGAGCGAGCGCTCCATGCAATTGCGCTTTCATACCCAGACCGCTGGTGTCTCACTGACAGCGCAACAGCCTGAGGTCAATATTGTTCGCACAGCGATTGAAGCTTTGGCTGGTGTTCTAGGTGGTACTCAGTCCTTGCATACCAACTCCATGGATGAGGCATTGGCCTTGCCGACGGAACGATCGGCGCGTATTGCTCTTCGTACTCAGCAAGTGATCGCCCATGAAACAAACGTCGCTCATGTAGCGGACCCATTAGGTGGTTCGTATTATGTCGAAGCGCTAACCGATCAGATGGAACAAATGGCTGAAGAAATATTTGCCAAGATCGACGAGATGGGTGGCGGTTCAATGCTCGAGGGTTGCATCGTCGGCATTGATGAAAACTGGTTCCAAGGACGCATTGCTGATAGTGCTTACGAACTTGAGCGAGCTTTCAATCGTGGCGAGCGCACCATCGTTGGTGTCAGTAAGTTTCTGGAAGGTAATGAGGAAGATCAGATGGAAACTCTGCGAATCACTAATGCCGATGAACAAAAGCAACGGCAACGACTGGCGAGCGTCAAGCAGGATCGTAATGAATCCGCAGTTCTTGATGCCCTTGATCGCTTGGCAAAAGATGCAGTCGATCCAGAGGTCAACTTGATGCCAGCGTTAGTTGATGCATCGCAGGTCTACGCCACAGTTGGTGAAATGATGAACACTATGGCTGGCGTTTTTGGACGCCATATTGAGGTGCCAACAATCTGATGACTACTTCTGACAATCAATCCTTGCGAGTTCTCGTCGCCAAAGTCGGTCTTGACGGCCATGACCGCGGTGTGAAAGTCGTGGCGCGTCTGTTGCGCGACGCTGGCATCGAAGTTATTTATACGGGACTCTTTCAAACTCCCGAGACTGTGGCCGCGGCAGCCGTCGACGAGGACGTTGATGTCGTCGGTCTGTCAATGCTTTCAGGTGCACATATGACCTTGGCTCCTTTGGTCGTCCAAGCCATTCGCGCGCGAGGCGCCGATATCCCTGTGGTGATCGGTGGCATTGTTCCCAACCATGATCTTGAAGAACTCAAGGCTGCAGGGATAGCCGAGATTCTTGGTCCAGGTGCACCAGCAAGTGAAGTTGTCGAAGCAGTGCGACGGGCTGCTGCGGGTACTAGCAAAGTATGAGCCTCGGTCGAGCAGTACCGCTTTCGGTGCTCGACCTTTCCATTTTGCGGGAGGGTGCCACGAGTGCTGATGCGTTAGCGCAGACGACGGCCCTTGCTCAGTGCGCGCAAGAGAGTGATTATCATCGCTTCTGGGTTGCTGAACATCACAACATGCCTAGCGTGGCTTGCACGACCCCGCCTGTACTCATTGCTCACCTAGCGGGGGCGACCGAGCGGATCATCATTGGTTCGGGTGGTGTGATGTTGCCCAATCATGCTCCGCTTGTCGTGGCTGAACAATTCGCCATGCTGGAGGCTCTGCATCCTGGAAGAATTGATGTCGGCATTGGTCGGGCTCCAGGGACTGATCAACATACGGCGGGCGCACTGCGTCGCTCCGAGGGTGCCTTAGGCGCCGAAGATTTCCCGCAAGACCTTTTCGAATTGATGGATCTTTTGGGGGATCGTCGCTTTGATACAAAGATCGGCGATCGCTTCAAAGCAACACCAGCGGCTACTTCGTTTCCACGCATCTTTTTATTGGGATCAAGTGGATACAGCGCACATTTAGCGGCTCGCCTTGGTTTGCCTTTTGGTTTCGCTCATCACTTTGATATGGGTGGCACTTTTGAAGCTGCAGAAATATATCGCAGTCGTTTTGAGCCCTCACATATTTTGCATGAGCCATACATGATCGTCACCGCCAATGTTTTGGCCGCTGACAGCGATGAGCAAGCCCATTGGCACTCAAAGTCGGCGCGCTTGACGGGTTATCTGCGTCGCACCGGACGCTTTCTTGCCTTGCCCAGTGCTCAAGATGCCGCTGACCATCCAGACATTGATCAGGCTGAACGGATGCCGAGCAGTCGAATAGTGGGCGAAGCGAGCAAAGTTGCTGAACAGTTACATGAATTAGTCGCTCGAGTTGGGGCTAATGAAGCAATGGTGACCGCCGTTGCTTATGACACTGAGGCTCGCGTTCGAAGTCTGCAATTACTGAATAAACATTGGTGAAAGAGTAGCTAGTTCACTGCAGGCCGTGAAGAGCCCCACCATCAAGTGGGATTGCCACACCAGTCATGAACTTGGCATGCTCAGAGCAGATGAAGGCCGCTACGTGACCAAAGTCGTCGGGGTCTCCTAAATGACCTGACGGTATTGAAGATGCTAAAGCTTGAGGATCGGGATAGAGGCTTGACAGGCGATCAGTGAGATGTAAACCAGGCTGTAGCGAATTGACGGTAATGGCATCACCTGCGACCTCGCGTGCCAAAGTTTTCAAAAATCCTGTCAAGCCAGCACGTGCGGTATTTGACAAGATCAAGCGATCAATAGGTTCACGTACCGAACTGGAGGTGATAGCGACGATGCGACCCCATTTTTGCTGTTGCATCTGTGGCACGACGGCTTGACACATGGCGACCGTGGACAACAAATTGAGACGTAGGGCCACGTCGTAAGCGGCAAAAGGAGTTGAGGCAAAGTTTCCAGGTGGGGGTCCGCCGGCGTTAGCAATGAGAATGTCGATGCCGCCCAAGATTTCAGTGGCTTGTTCGACAAGTTGCAATACCTGATCTGAGTCACTCACATCGGCGACGAGTGAACTGATTGTGGCACCCCGACTCGGGCTGCATGTTGTCAACGCGGTCGCGAGTTTGTCGCTTGAGCGCGCAGCGATGACAACGTGTACTCCTTGGGCCACAAGGGCCCGTGCGGTGGCCAAACCCAGACCGCTTGAGGCACCCGTGACGAGAGCGCGACGACCAGATATTCCAAGTTCCATAGCCCGAGTGTAGAAGAAGTCTGAAGGTCGCTCAGGATCGAATGAGAGACTTGCGGAGCCGTGCATCGGGTGTAGGTCGCGCCCCAATGTGCTCAATCACCCAAGCAGAAATGGTTGTGGCGTAGCGTGCTGCTTCAACAGCAGAATGGTTGACTAAATAGTGGGCCAAAAACGCGCCAGCGTATGAATCGCCAGCACCAGTGGCATCGACAAGATTATTTGTCGCTGGGGGAATGTGTGTGGCTTGGCCATTGTCATAAATCAGCGAACCCTCAGCATCTAGTTTCAAAACAATTAAGGCGCTCGGGAAAATCTCTTTGAGGGCTTTGGCGATCTCAAGTGGCTCGGTACAACCAGTGAGCACTTGACCTTCTTCTTTATTGGGCAACACAATGTCAAAGTTCAGATCAGTGCTGTAACTGAGAAAATTCTGCACTCCCATTTCTTGGATCATCTGAAATGAGCCTGTATCAAAAGAAATAGTGGCACCATGAGAGCGGGCGATCTTGGCGGCTGCGCGGGCTGCTGATCGGGGAGGGTCGGTGAAGAATGACCATGCTGTGAGATGCAAATGTCGGGCTGAAGAAATGGCCTCAACGGGGAGTTCGCTGGAGAGAAGATAGAAGTCTGCACCGTGACCCGACACCATTGATCGTTGGCCAGTGTGATCAACGAACACCGCAACAGATCCCGTTGAGTGGGCTTCTGTTTCAACGAGATGGGCGACAACTTTTTCGCGCAGGAGATCCTCTTGCGCAAGTTGTCCAAAGCGATCGCGTCCAATCTTGCCAACAAAGCGCGTGATCATTCCACAGCGACTTGCCCACACGGCAACATTGGCCGCACTGCCACCTGGCGTGAGAACGACTTCGCCGAAAGTATCTCCGCCGCGGAGAAGTTCGGTATTGGTGCGGATCAATACATCCCAAGCGAAGTCACCGAGGACACACAGTGGGGGAAAAGATGCCGAAGTGCCAACGGCGTCGGTAGTCATGTTTAATAGGGTATCTGCGATACTGGACACTATGTCCTCACCGTTGACTCCACCATTGAGTCGCACGGTGATTGTTTGTTTGGCTGCAGTGTGGGTCATCTGGGGATCGACATATTTGGCAATCAAGATCGGCCTTGAATCGCTTCCCCCATTCTTTATGCAGGGCACTCGCTTTGTTTTCGCTGGCGGAGCGATGCTGCTCTTTCTGAAGTTGCGTGGCACGCCGTGGCCTTCGCGGCGGCAGATACGCAACGCCTCCTTAGTGGGAGTTTTATTGTTGATCGGCGGGTTAGGCACGGTCACCGTTGCCGAAGATCGTGGTGTTGATTCCGGATTGGTGGCAACGATTATCGCCATTCAGCCAATGATGATGACATTGTGGGGTGGGATCTGGAAGACATGGCCGAAGCGTATGGAATGGATAGGAATGTTGATTGGCATGGCGGGAGTCGTCGTGCTGATGTCAGATAGCGGATTGTCTGGGACTTGGAGTGGAACACTCTTAGTTTTCGGGGCCTGCTTTTCATGGAGTTTCGGTTCAGCAATCAGTAGGCGTATTGACATGCCGACTGGTTTGATGACCGCTGGTATTGAAATGGCTGCCGCTGCCATGGCATTTATGTTGTTGTCGCTGCTGACTCAAGAAAATATTTCAGTTCCCACGCTGCGTAGTTCACTCGCTGTGGCTTATCTCGTTATTTTTGGATCTATTATCGCCTTCACCGCTTTCACCTATCTGATTAGTCATGTCGCGAGTCCTTTGGCGATGAGTTATGCCTATGTCAATCCAGCCATAGCGGTTCTTTTAGGAGTCGTACTCAGTGACGAAAGCGTCTCGGCGAATATGGGTGTGGCTCTGCCGATCATTCTTTGCGGTGTAGCCATTGTGACAAATGCATCTCGTTCGAAGATTGAAGAGGCTTCTCTCTAGCGTCGCTGATGGGCACGCAGGATTATTCTGCTGAAAGTGTTTTTTCGTCGATTTTTGATCGAATGACTGTCATCAAAGCTGATGGTGATTTGTCACAAAGTTCGAGCTCGTCGGAAGTCAGCAACAGGAAAATTTCACCAGATTCATTTTCTGCCAGTACGCAAGGGGGCTGGTAACCCTGCGCCAAGGTGTGACGATGTGTAGTTTCATCGCGATGCAGCAGTTCAAACTCGAGGCCGAGTTCGACGACCGCAAGGTTCCATTCGGAACGCATTTTGATCGCACCGTGGGTGATATCGCAGAGTGTGCAATGCCGCCCACGAAAGGTTTTTTGCCAGAAATAAGTGAGTTCGCCGATAATCGTGCCGTCGGCATCATAAATACCAATCAAACGCACGATTTTGTGTTTGGAAGACGTCACAAAACAATCATCACATATTCTTGAAGTCGTTGGCAGATCGGACAATTTGCTAAACCATAGTGAGAACGAAGGAGACCCTGATGGTGCATATTCCGGTACGTGGCGAATTGCCAGCGCGGCTTGGGCCATCTGTTCAGGCAGTACCTGGGTACGGTCCGAGCGTGATGGACGCACGTGTCTATCGCGATCCCACTCGATATGAACTTGAGCGTGAGCGTGTTCTCGGTCGTCACTGGATGCTCGCTGGGCGGAGTACTCAGGTGAAAGATTCGGGAGACTGGATCACTTATGAGGGTCACGATGAATGCATCGTTGTGGTGCGCCAATCTGATGATTCGCTTGCCGCTTTTCACAATGTTTGTCGTCACCGAGGACCGGCCATCATCGCAGAAAAGACGGGATGTGGGGCTCGACGCTTTTCGTGTCCGTATCACGGTTGGGTATATGACACCAAGGGCAAATTGGTGGGCATCCCTGAGCGCGAAGATTTCGGGCCCGATCATGTCAATGACATTGGAGCCATTGAGGTAGCCGTCGGCGAATGGGGCGGCTGGGTGTGGATCAATCTCGCCGGACCAGATAAGGCCGTTCCACTGATGGAATCGATTGGGTCTGAGATTTCAATGGATCTTGGCGCTTTCAAAATGGAAGAGATGATCCTCCATGAAGTTTTGGAATGGGATGTGCCGATCAATTACAAGACAATCGTTGATGGTTTCAATGAGATCTATCACGTCACACAACTTCATCATTCACCGCCAGAGTTCACCAAAGCGACGCGCTCGGCATCATTCCATGTCACCGGAGACAACTTCATGTGCTTTGTGCCGCGGCCACAGTCCTTGGATGAACTCAACAGCGATGACTATGACCACCATCGCAATTCAATTTGTCACTATGTGGTGTTTCCAAACACAATTTTCAACTGTAACCCAGAGCACATTCAAGTTTTTCAGCCGATTCCATTGGGTGTTGATCGGACAAAGTTTCTGTGTTGGCAGATCATTTACCCAGGGGATCAGGATGATCCGGAATACGCCGAGTACTTCAAAAGGACGATGCTTCACTGGGATGCGCTCAAAGGCGTTGTTGGCGAAGACATAGGCGTTTACGATCAGATGACGCGCACCAAAAAGTCGAGTGCCTTTAACGAGCAGATTCTTTCTGAGCGCGAATTCAAGATTGCGATCTATCACCAACATATGGATCGCAAGATTCGTGATTAAGAAAAGCCTGCTCACAGTCTAATTTCCAAGTAATTTCTCAAGTTCTTCGCTCGGGGGTCCGATACCTCAACCCGTGAAACGAAGCATCAAATACTTGAGAAAGACATTATTGGCATCTTTGTGCTCGGCAACGGTTTTAGGCCTTGTCGGAGTTCCTGGCGCCCTAGCCGTGTCGCCATCCAACGGACTCAGTTCGAAAACTCCTTCATCTTCGACCTACACCGTTGCCAAGAACGATTCGCTCAGCGGTATCGCACGAAAAACAAATGTCAATCTTGCTGGGCTTTTGAAAATCAACAAATTTAAAGTCTCGAGCGTGATCATGCCTGGGCAAATCATCAAATTGCCGACTTCGTCAACGAGAA
>CALGTP010000144.1 GCA_937902105.1 uncultured Actinomycetes bacterium | reverse complement strand
GCTCCACCCGCGCGCAAAGCCCCATCTCAACGATTGCATCCTGCCTGACTCATCCGCACGCTCTCCGTTTCCCCGGCCCCCGCGCATCACCTTCTCGCTCCACTCACGTTACCCTGTGTCCGCGCGCAGCAGATAAGGAGGCAGCTCTTTGGCAGCTCTGTCTCCCTGTTCAGACGCCGCCGCCGCCGCCGCCGCCGAACCGCCCCTCTCTGTGATGGATGCGGTCGCAGATCCCGATCTCAACGAGCGCAAACGAGCCCCATCTCAACAACCGCATCCTGCCTGGCGACTCGAGATACAAGTCGAGTTCGACGATGTCTCAATGCGGCTGGCTCGCATTGAGGCGAATGCAAAACGCTTCTTAGCGCAAGGCAGCAATGGCGGCACACAGGCTGAGCTCAGGCTCATTGTCGGGTTCATCCGGACTCCGCTTCTGCTCACGACTCGGGCTCCGTTCGACGGCGGTGGATCGTCGTCATGTTCGTCAGCAACCAACTCTGCGTCCTGCAATTTGATCATGGTCGTCATCTTCGATGGTAAAGGACGCTACAAGAATTCGGTATCGCGCTCTTTACAAAGTTTCGACCAAGTCCAAGTCCACCACAAAGGCGAGGTTGACAACACGGAAACTTCGTGGTGGCAGAACTCCTTAAAACTCCTAAGAGCTGTCCCAATCCGTGACGTCTTATCCTTGGCCCTCGGATGCCCGGCACAGAACATGATGGCACAATGGCAGGGAAACAACAATCTTGGGTACAGCGTGATCTCATACCTCACCTCGCGCATCGCGCTGGAGAGTGCAGAGAGTGCAGACGCCGCCACCTCTGCTCAGCACAGGATCCAGAACATGTGCAGTGGGCTCGACACGTTGGGTCCCATAAGCAGCCGAAAGCGAGCGGCAGAGGCGCTCCTCTGCGGCCCTGCTGCTCCACCCCTGCGACTTATGGGGCCCACAACAACTGCCCCTGCCATGCCCAGCAGCAACCCTGCATTGCAGGCCAACAGACTACTAGAGGGGCTCCCGCCGTCAGAGGAGGCCTACAGGCTACGAGAGTTGTTGACGTGGAGCGATGGCTTGAGCTGCGAACAGGCAGCCGAGAAGGCTGCCAAGCTGGTCGAGCTCTTGCGAGAACTACTCGAGGAGAACTGGACGCACAAAATCGCTGCAGCAGCTCGACGCGCTCAAGACGAAAATAACGTGTGTCTGCTTCCTCACGCCGCCTCTTTCCCTTCGATCCCCCCTGAGTAGCCTTGTTGCATGATGAGTGCCACAGTCAAAAACACGACGCGGGCTGACCATCAACATGAAGAATGGGCTCAAAGAAATCCAAGAGTCGGTGCAAGAAGCCCACGCTGGTATTGCAAGCATCAGGTCAAGCATTGCTAGCCTCATGACCATAGCAAGCAAGGACAAGAAGCCCACCTTGCAGCTCGTCTACATGCAAGCGAATGCTTTGCATCATGGTGAGAACTTTTCTTCCTCTCCTCCTTGTTCTATCTCAATTGTATCTCAATTGTGTTCATGTGCGCATTGCAGGTGAGCAGTTTGACGTCACGTGCTTCTCTGGGGTGAGCCAATATCACTGCTTACGAGTCCAAGGCGAATGCGGCCCGGGTCACGTGTCATCGTGCCACCTGAGAGCTACGGACTTCGAGTCCATGTGCCAGCCTGAACCAGGAGATCCCCAGCAAAAGGCTACTTTCATGAAGAACACGAGGAAACTGTTCTTGCCGTGCCTCATATATTCCGCAGCCACTCATCTCTCATGGCAGAAGGAGGAGAATCATGAGAGCATATCTACAAACTCTCGCTGCTGTCTACAGGCTACGCGTGACGACCTACAGAGCCTAAGATATTTGGAGCTCGACCCCACCGCACATATTGTGACCCTCATCATCGATGTATTCACCGACAAGAAGCACCTGCATTTTGTGAGAGCAGGATCAGGATCAGCGGATGAGAACAAGGATGATGAGGACAAGGACGACGAAGAAGGCGAAGAGGTAAGTGCACTCTTGCACAGCTCGCAAAGCACGCACAGCACACACAGCACACACTGATCGACCTCTGACAGGTTTCTAGTGACCTGTGCCGTACATATGCCATGTACACAGGAGGCAGAGCATGGAGATGCGAGTATGGACGACGACCAGAGCACTCCTGGACAGTACAGCGTAGCAGAAGCACTGAAGTGCATGAGCGGTGACAACGTATCAGGCCACGTCGTGAGCAACGAAGAATGTGCATCGCTTGCTGCCGAACTAGCACAGCGACGGGTCAAGGACTTTATCCCCCACAACACCTTAGCTGGACACATTGCCCCGCTTGCTATCAAGTGCGAGCAAATGGGTAAGGAGCTCCATGTGCTGCTGCTAGGCTGCAACACCATCAAGGCAGTCCCTGCCCTGAAGAAGGCAATCCCAGCGAATGCGCAGGGAGTGGTCACATTGCTGTGCACCTCGGAGGTGTGGCCATCCGACTGCTCCACCATGCTGTGGTGCCTTTATGGTGCTCTGGCCAGAACCAAGGATTTGAACAGCTTCAGAGCAGACACACGTTCTCTCTTAGGAACATACACGGATCATTATCAGCGCCAGTCTATAGAGGATACGAGTCGACAGGAGCTCAAAATCACAGATAGCTTGGCTAATGCAGTGCATTGTGATCGCCTTAGCAACATTCGGACTGAGGACGGTGGCCATGCAGTCATGCAGTTACTGTAGAGGAGCAGAGCACTCTGCAAACCCTGTAGTGCATACCCTAGAATGCTATAGTCGCTTTTTAGCTATCTGCGCTATCCGTGATAGCTCGCCCTTTTGGATAGCTCGCGGATAGCTGCGGTATCCCACCGCAATCTAATTATTATTA
>CALGTP010000143.1 GCA_937902105.1 uncultured Actinomycetes bacterium | reverse complement strand
CTCCATCGTTATCCACAAACACAAACACACGACGGTGCAACATCCTATCTTTCCAAAAATTGATTGCCGCAACTACTGGTAGTACTTCCAGAACCGTAATTACTTTAGTGGAGTCTGTCTGGAACTTTTCCAGCGCAGCTCCCACAACTTCAGCCCCAAAGAATTGCCGCACATCTGGCAGGCCGGCCGATCTGTCGATTAAAACTGCGCCCACCGAGCCCATGGCATCACCACCCTCTAGGGCAGCGTCGGTGAAAATCAATAAGGGGAGCCTGGTCTCATGGGCGATGAGTGTCCTGGGAATTGCAACCCAAAGGAACTGAAGGATAAACTGCAATTCAGCAATCATTTCGAGGGGAACATGGCAGCCTGGAAGCGCACCCAAGCAGCGGCTCTTGAATACAGGCATCATTAGTGCGGCCACTCGGCCATACAACTGGCCCTCCGCAAATTGAAACACTCCTCTAAGGGAGTTTGCCCGAGCCTGTGAGCAAACACCCGAAGAGACGATATCAGCCACCTGGAGCTCCAGAGCAACTAGCCTGGACTCCTTGTTCTTCACGAGCACTTCATTGGCGACCGAGCGAGAGAGGTCAACTACTACCCCAAGCGCTTCAAATGATTTCGCGAACGGCTTGCACTTCCCAGGCTTCTCAGAAACCTGCCACCCCAGTAGCTTGAAAAACTCCTCGGCCGTACTTTGACTGTCGCCCTTCATGACTTCGAGGTCCAATTGAGGAAAGTCGTCAAAGTAATTGCTCCACACGAGAGATAGCAATCTCGTGCCCACGACTCTTAATGCCCTGGCCAGCCGGTTGAAGGCATACACAGCCGCAGTGGCGCCGAAGGGGAGCACCTCCGCCACGAATAACTGGTTACAGCCCAGAACCGGATTGAAGATGCTCAGAGCCGCCGTCCATCTTGACGAATCAGCCACACTGACTTGTTTGTACGCCGCTTCAAGATCTAACGTGCGACCAACGAGGTCGCGGGCTTGTGTCAACGACAA
>CALGTP010000142.1 GCA_937902105.1 uncultured Actinomycetes bacterium | reverse complement strand
TGAGGGACCGTTGATCTTCTTCCACTCTGGAGGGCCGCCCCATGGAGAGCTCTACCGGATCCGGCTCCCTCCGATTCTGCCCATTGCGCATCATGGTGCATAGGTCGCATTGTCCACAATTCGGCGTCCATCCTACGAACGGTACGTTTGGAACGTTTGGAGTAGCCGTATGCCTCCTCCTGTGCACTGCTGCATTGGTTGGGGGAGGACTTGGCGCAGGTGTTTGTGGCCATTCATTGCTGGAGGCAGGCCTAAAGTAGTTGATTCCTTGGTCTCCTTCCTGAGTGCCTCTGGGCCTCGACATTTCACTGCGATCATCCCTCCAGGTGTTCCTTTCTATAGGAGAGAACCGAGGATTCAGATGTGCGTTCAGAAGTTCTTCCCTGCTCAGAAGACGAACCTACATGCGGGCGCCCGAAGATGAGGGTGCCTCTGCAGCAGAGACCTGGCTGTCGAGGTCTCCTTGCATGCCGTCGTTTACTCCCATACTTCCCGGGTGGAACCGTGCATTCCTGGGTTTGGTTGCGGAGCCCCTTCCCTCCTGGCTCCATGAAAAAGCCCGTCTATTAGCCCCTGCATCAGAGTGAGCTGTCCTGAGAGGGCACTGCCATCCCTGGCTCATCCACTCTTTCCTACAGAGTCCGCATCCGCATAGTTCCCCTGTAGCAGCAGTGCCCGATGTCGGGAAAAACCATACCTCCGTGCCCCTTTTGGCAGATGAGTCCACCACCTTGAGCCAGCCATCTTCCTGCCAGTCCCTCATGCATCGTTCGCACCAACAGTTGTCATCGTGAGGGATGTAGCCACGCCTCATGGTTTGTCCTGGTGCGTGCGGGAAATACTCCAGGGGTAAGAGGGGGGCTAGCGCAGGAAGAAAGGAGCTCAGATGGCCACCCTTCTATTAGCCTATCTTGCTCTACCAATTCCTTTTGCTTTGAGCAGGTAAAGGATTTATAGAGAAAAGGACCCAATCATATGAATTCCTCAACACGGATTCACTTGAACAGAGGGAGCAGACACTAGCTTGTGGTAACTTTCAGCGACTGTAAGAGCATCCACAAACAAGCTGAGTCAATACGTTATCCCTGAAAAGTTCCCGAGGAATTCATCC
>CALGTP010000141.1 GCA_937902105.1 uncultured Actinomycetes bacterium | reverse complement strand
CCTATTGCTATTGCTATTGCTTTTGGTGGAAAATGTCCGTGATGTTAACACTACAACATGAAGCCCTGGCAATCATGTTTAAAGTCTAGGCTCCTATGGCAAAGAATCTAAGTCTCGAAGTAAAGTTACGTGAGGTAAGTAGCCTGGACAAGTTTCGAAATTGATGGCACCCAAGAAAACGAAGACAACTTCTCGTTGTTTGAAGACTCAAATGTCAATCCAGCCACCAAGCCAGCTCCAGTACCATCTGGTTTCAATGAACTGACCATTTTGGCGTTGCGTTTTACACCTTCTGCTGAAGACTTTGCAAGTTGTTCATCTAGAAGCTTTACCCTGTTTTTTTTTTGGGTGTCCAAGGGGAGTCGCTTCTTGAAGTCGTCATAATGCTCTACAAAGTTCTTGTCAGGATCAAAGGAGGCAATGCGATCTTCTGGCTCAATGACCACAAGATCCAAGACATGGCCAAAGACTGCATCAACGAGAGCTGGCTGAGCAGCTGGCTGAGCGGCTGGCTGTGGTTTGTACGGGTGTTTGACATCGTTTCTCGACGCAGTTGTTGCAGCAGCACCAGTTTCTCTGTACCGTTCAGATTCATCAAAAGATAACAGCCGATACTCCTGGGCAAGTTGTTTCAAAAGTGGTGCTGTGAGCTTAGTTTTTTGCGCTTTATCGGATAGGAAAGCCCTCCAAGCTCCACCGCTAGTGCCTCGTCTCTTTGTCTTGGTGGTGCCAGTGTTTCCTGTGTTCTCAGTCTCACCTGGTGGACCTGGTGGCTTCGCGTGCTGTTCCTTGAGTTGCTGGTCTTCAACATTGTACGCACGTCCAACGAAGCGACAGGAAGACTTGGCACTCACGTCTTTGTGGGAAGCAGTGTGGCCACGGGCTCGCTGGAGTGTGTACTCGCGGACAGTTGAATGTCCAGACTCCAGGTTGCTGACATCCACTTCAATCATCTTTGCCTGGCATTCCAAAAGCACTTGTGCCTCATCAGTCATTGATTCTTCATCAGGAAATTCGCTGAAAAACCATTCACTGAAACTCTCCCTGGAACATTGTTTCCGCCCAAGTGCAAATACATGCTCGCACTCACCAATCATCAGCAGAAAAATTTGAAAGGGCATTCCCAAGTGGAATACACGAAGCAATGCGTGGAGTGAACAAAGATGGGCAGACAGTATCCGAAACTGCAATGATCTTGCTTCGCGTGTGTAACATGTGGCAGGGAGCGCCAGGGGTACATCCATCAGCAACCGGAAAATGTGCCTGAAGCACTTCTTGAGCAATGTGCCCTTGGCTGTTTCCAAGACTCGATATGTTCTCTTTTTACCAGATGAGGCCTGAAGCTGCTGCTTCTTTTCCCAAGTTTTGGAAGCCATGTCCATGGCATTGTATATTAGTTGCAGACCTGGCTGCATGCATTGCCGAACAATGGCATAGTGACTGTAAGGCGTGATGCTCACAAAAGAACCAGCTTTTTGTTTGTGCTTCTTGTTTTCCATTGCCCACTGTGATGCAGATTTGTCGCCGCCATCATCGTCCTCGTTCTTATCGCGATCATCATCATTGGCTGCATCTGGTCCCACTGAAGCTGGATCTGGATCAGAAGATGCAGCGCCCAACAACTCAGCAAGTAGAGATGAAACAAAGTCAGGCTCTGAATCAGCTTCTGGATCTGCTGATGGAACAACGGACGCGGCCAGTGCCAGTGGTGGTTGGACATACCCTGTAAACCGAATGATGAGTTTTGGAAGTAAATTCCAATGTGCTTTGAGAAGTCCACCCCAATCGAATGATCTGTCCGCCCCTGTCCACCCCTTCCTCTGAAATAAGTTGCATCTGTGGGGAATCAATGCCCATGTGACATAGGTTTGGAAATAGTATAGCGTCATTTCGGGGGAAGGGCAACATCCAAATGGGCAAAAGTGTACCACTTCCTCTTCTTCGAGGTTTGAATTGCCAAAACGAACAAGTACGAACCGTCGTTTTCTGTTCACTCGTGTTTGACCCCTTGAATGCACTGAGCAGAACAGGTCTAGTACTTCACCCCTGTGTTTGGCGATTTCTCCTTCAGGTGGATTATCGTACACGATCTGTAAATCAGTTCTGAACACATCTTGGAGAATCGATCTGAGAGTCGCCACACTGCCAGAGCCTGTGACTGCCAAAGCTATGTTCACCATCCCCGAAACAGTCTCCTTCGCAATTGTAACTCCTAACGACTGTTTTAGTGCAGTTGCCATAGGGTGAACTGTACAATAGATGGGGCACGTGTTTATATTGACGTTGGCAGTCTTGTAAGCGTTCTCGGCTCGTATGTTTGCCCCGTGTTTGTCAGTTGAAGGGAATCTAAAATTCCTAGGGAACTCATGCTGGAAGCGTTGCAGTTCTGGAACACGCCTCATAGTGTTGACCAGTGCTCGATATTCAGTTTCACCCGTGTTCGAATCCAGTGCCCAAAGAATTGAAGGAATCTCCATGTGTGTAAACATATACTTCTTTGAGGCTTTGTCCATTGTGAGAAATCCTTGGGTGGGTAAATAAGGAGTCTCTGCACATATGTTGGAAATTTGCACAACATCCCCGCACAACAGCACAACACAAAAGCGCAAATTTAATTAAATTTAAAGCTCAAGCTCTCACGCTTAATGTTAAACATAAAGCGATGAAACTTGATTTTGCCTTTCTCGAGTCTCTCCTAAGACTCTACTGATAATATAACACAAAAGCAATAAGAACGAGACAGGTTCTAGAAGCATATAATACTTATTAATAATGAGAACGCTAAAACCGTGGCAATGATGGCACACAGGCATACACTTGGTTTCCTAAAGAGTCAACACATGCTACGTGCTACGCTACGCTACGACAGTGACAAATGGTTTTGGCACTGGCAACACAAGAATGGTCACACACACACAAAAACAAAGGTTACACAAAACTGACCATCATATGGGCCTAAGGGCCTATGGCTTCAAAGGTTTCATTGGATCCATGTTTGCTCAGTTAGGTTATATTGTTTGTATGTTGATTACATGTGCTGCAATTCAATAGCTAGTTGCATTCCAAATCCCATTGCAGCGTTCTGTGACACTAAGAAGCCAAGGCTCCATAGCGCCATTCCACTCGAAGAATCTTGGCGTGAGTATATGATTCACCTTCTTTGCTGAGCTTCACCATTTGTGGATCCTCACCAAAGTATGTCTGGAATTCGATTATTTTCAGTTTCAATGGAGTTTCATCGTATTTCATCATTGAGAAGGCCGCAATGGGAGCATACCCACCACCACTTCTGAACAAAGTGCACCAGACAGCTAGCAAAGCCCCAATGATCCAAGCTGCACCATTCACGACCACACAAGCCAATTCACTCAGGCGCCTTTTCAATGTACTGGGAGGTGTAGCAGTTTTTTCTGACAACGCTCGTGTAGAAACAATTGTGCCGGATACCATATATTGATCGACAATATCACTAATTTGTTCACTCCTAACTTTGTCATGTTCTGCGCCAGGGGCTGCGAAATAAACGAAAGCGTTGAATATTGTGAGTTGAAGTGGTGTACCGATTCTGCTCAAAATTGAAGTAGGGCCAAACCAAGCACTCTGAATAGCAGTGCCATTGTCAACAGCAACCACGTCCACTGAGTCCACGGCTGCCGCATTATGCCTGGACTCATCTACGAGACCCTGCAGCATCTCGCTCCAATCATCGTTTGGTTCAGGATGTTGTGGCTGGTGTTGTCCAGCATTGTTGCCAGCAAGCAAATCGCTGAGGGCATCATCCCAATCATCATGCTCCATTATTGCTGTGAAGTTTGACAATGGTAATTGTGCAGTTAATTAATTGGCTTGAGCAAAACAAAGCAATGGGTTTTTGTGTGTATGCTTGGGACCTTCAATACCAATACCAGTAATTGTAATTTGCAGCTTCAATAC